>CAZDWF010000060.1:0-21712 GCA_964508895.1 uncultured Bacteroidales bacterium | reverse complement strand
TATTATTGAAGTTATATCCTATTTTCTTTCTGGGTTTGTTCTCTTTTTGAATTAACTGCTTTAATACATTAAATACAATTGAGAATTTTTCATCGTAATTATTTTCCAGCTTTTCAATTTTCTTTTCAAGATCAGCATAAGCAGAAACTAATTTCCTCATATGGACAAATATCCTCATAATAGCAATATTAACCTGAATTGCCCTATCACCTTTCAACACACCTGATAACATTGCAATACCTTGTTCGGTGAATGCAAATGGTAATGATGGAGAATATTTATACCTATTCAGCTTATCACAAATTGTGATAAGCTCTTTCCATTCTTCTTTTGTGAGCTGGAACATAAAGTCAGAAGGGAATCTTTGTATATTCCTTCGAACTTGTTGTTTTAGCACTCTGGTTTCAACACCATAAAGTAAAGCCAAATCAAAATCTAACATTACCCTTTCACTCCTTATAATGTATATCTGACGGGCGATACTTCCTTCATTAGTAATCAGGTCTTTCATATTGTTGAATTTATAAAAGTTATTTCTCTATTTATTTAATACGCTATCAATCAATTTGTCCCCACCATTTTTAAACTATTTTTCAACAATGAATGGAATCAATTAAATATCAAAAGATTCAGACACTTTGTGAACTGTATGAACTTTCGACACTCTATAAACTTATCACTACCTTTGTCACATGGATTTAAAGAACTTCAACTCATTCCAGATAAGTCAGCCCGAAAAGGCTTTAGATAATATTGTTTGCCTCATCCTGGATGAACTTAAAAATGGATATTCCGAAGATCAAAACCTAAATCAAAAATTGGATGTTTTCAAGTTGGCAGATCCTGATCTTTACTCCTTGTTTAATAAATTCCATATCGCATGGATGGCTTATTCATTCACACGTCAGGATAAAGAATTAAAGATGAAAATGGAGGACGTCTGGGAAGATCAGCTGGCAATGTACAGGCAGGTTATAGAAGCAAAGATCACTGAATTTATTGATTTAATGAAGAAGAAAAATCTCGACACAAAAAAAATTCTAAGCCTCGCAGATTCATTATTTTGATATTATCATTAATTTCCTTTTATTTTTCAAATAATAATCGGATATTTGCACCCCAATTTTCAAAACGAATTTTAATATTATTAATTAAGTATTATGCCAGCAAAAATCAGATTGCAAAGAAGAGGTAAGAAGAACAAGCCTTTTTACCACATTATTATTGCGGATGGTCGTGCACCACGTGACGGAAAATTTATAGAAAAAATTGGCACGTACAATCCCATTACCAATCCCGCAGAAATTGAACTTGACCTCGACAGAGCCGTTTACTGGCTTCAGGTAGGAGCTCAGCCAACTGACACTGTCCGTTCAATCTTATCACACAAAGGAGCCATGTACAAAAAACATCTCCTTGGTGGAGTTAAAAAAGGAGCTTTCACGGCAGAAGAAGCCGAAGTTAAATTCCTTGCGTGGATGAATGAAAAAACACAAAAGATCCAGAACAAGATCAATGACACTATCCAGGCTGAAAAAGAAGACAAAAAGAACAGAAATGAAGCGGAAACAGCTATCAAGGAAGCAAGAGAAATAAAATTAGCTAAGAAAAAGGCTTCTGAAATTGATCCTGAAGCTACTACAGAAACAACACCAGCAGAAGAAGGTGAAGTTAAAACAGAAGAAACTGCAACAGAAGAGGTGAAAACCGAAGAGACTAAGGCTGAAGAAACCAATGCAAAGGTTGAAGAAGTGAAAACAGAAGCAAAGGAAGAACCTAAGGAAGAAGAAAAGAAAGAAGAGCCAAAAGCTGAAGAAGCTAAAGAGGCTAAAGAGGCTAAAGAAGAAACTAAAGCTGAGGAGAAAAAAGAAGAAGAAAAAACTGCAGAACCCAAAGCTGAAGAAACTAAAGCTGAAGAAGTGAAAAAAGAAGAGAAGAAAGAAGAAGCTCCTGAAAAGAAATCCGATTAAGATTTTTCTTTTATAAAAAAGCTGTCATTAAATTTCCATTAAATGACAGCTTTTTTTATTTATATTTGATCCTGTGGATTTCAACAACATAACCGAAATAGGAAGGATCAAGAAGACTCATGGGAAAGATGGGAAGCTAATTATACCTCTTGACACCGATATTGATCTTAACAAAGAAAAGCTGACCTTCATCATAGTTGAAATCAATAATCGACTGATACCTTTTTTTATATTGGATTATTCCTGGAAACAGGACTATATCGAAGTTAAATTTGAAGATATCGATACACCTGAATCAGCAAGAACACTAATTGGGTGTTATGCTTTTGTTGAAAATGCTAAAATCACCGGAAACAATAATAATATCTCTTCTTTTCGTGAATTAATAGGTTATTCTGTCAGTACAACAGATCAGGAAGAATTTGGAACGATTGAAGACGTTATTGAACGTCCTGAACAAGCACTACTTAAAATAATTCATAAGGATAAGGAAATATTGATTCCTGCAGTAAATGAATTTATCGAATTCCTGGACAGAGATAATAGATCTTTGCGTCTCAATATTCCTCCAGGACTGACAGACCTGAACAAATGAGCAGGAAACCTTTCCATTTTAAGCAGTTTCATGTTTACGATGATCATAGCACCATGAAAGTTGGGACTGATGCTATTATTCTTGGTATATGGACTGAAACTAATAATGCAGCTAATATCTTAGATATAGGTACCGGTTGTGGAGTAATTGCTTTAATACTTGCACAAAAAAGTTCTGCAAATATTACTGCTATTGATATTGATAAAGATTCAATCCAACAAGCAAATATAAATTTTAAAAACTCTCCATGGCATACCAGACTGGAAGCAAAGCTGATCTCTTTGCAGGATTTTATTCAATCCTCAACCCAAACTTATGATCTGATTGTATCGAATCCACCATATTTCAGTCAATCATTAAAACCTGAAAACAAAAAACGACAGGTCGCGAGGCACACTGTCAGTCTAAGTTTTACGGATATATGCCAGAGCACAAAAAACATCATGAATACAAATGGGTCACTTTATGTTATACTTCCTTTTCAGGATAGAGATAAGTTCCTGCAAATCGCAAATATCAATGAGTTGCATTTAAGCAAAGAATTCATATTTATACCTAAAAGTGGTAAAAAAGCAAAACGGGTGATCATGTGTCTTAAACATTCACAAACAGCAGATACAATTGTGAAAGAAATAGTAATACGAGAAAAAGGTGAAAGTCACACCAAAGAATTTATGGAATTCACAAATGATTATTACATTTGAAAATAAACCAGAATATTTTATCATGCGAAGATCCACCCTTAATTTAACCCTTGTTGTATTCCTGATCTTATTGATCTCAAGCTGCCATCAATATAAGCAACCCGCCTTAAAAATTGCTATGTCTAAAGCCAGATCTGCAAATGATTTTGGCAATTACGGCAAATGGCTGAAATCTGCTGACACATCACTGATCATTATCGACATGTATTCCTTGCCAATGGATTCTGCATTAAAAGTACTGGCGGGTTGTTCAGGTTTATTGTTAAACGGAGGAGCAGACGTTTATCCTGGATTGTATAACAAAGAAGAAGACACCAGTAAATGTGGAAAAATTGATTTTAAAAGAGATAGTCTTGAATTTGCTCTAATTAAAATAGCCCTTGAAATGAAACTTCCAATACTTGGAGTTTGTCGTGGGTTACAAATTCTCAATATATATAACGGTGGAAGTTTGTTTGCTGACATTCCTACTGATTTTGATACTACAGTAACTCACAGATGCAAAAATTCATCCAAATGCTTCCATGGTGTCAAAGTTATTGAAAACACTTTATTAGCAGAAATAAGCCAGGTCACAGAAGGAACAACAAACTCCAACCACCACCAGGGAATTGATAAGTTATCCCCTAATTTCATAGCCAATGCTTATAGCGATGATGGTTTAATCGAAACCATACAATGGAAAGATCCAAATAATAAATCATTTTTACTCGCTGTTCAATGGCATCCTGAAAGAATGGATTATACAAACCCTTTATCTATGCCTATAGCAATGTATTTTCTAGGAGAAATGAAAGAATATAGTTTAGGAAAATAAATTCTCTAACACAAACGAGAAATCAACTCTTTATGCTGAGGGAATTCCGATATCAGAATATTCTTGTCAGCCAACTCAAAATCGTCAAAATCAAAACCTGGCGCGACAGTACATCCGACCAGGCCAAATGAATTTTTATCAATCACCTCAGCTGCAAACCAGTGCATCTTTGGAATCAAAACCTGCAGTTCATCTCCATTCCCGGGTTCATTACCCAGGCGTTTTTTTTGCAGATTTCCATTTTCATCAATAATATAAATCATCAAAGTAATCCCAGCATAAAAATGCCATATTTCGTCCGATCTCAAACGATGAAAAGCAGAGAAATCATTTCCTTGCAGTAAGTAATATATGGAAGTAGAATAATGTCGGTCTCCTTTAAATCTGTCAGGCAACGTTTTTAAGGAATGTTTATCCTCAGACCTGTATACTTCTTTATAATATCCCCCTTCAGGATGTTTTAACAATTCAAGTTTCTCTATCCAATAAGCTGCAGATCTCATCAGCGAACAATATTACCTAAATTCTCATTAATAATATATACCACTCTCAAGGTAATGACATTATTTCTTTGTTCTCTTGTCTGTGTTGAAACATTTGGATAATTTGGATCCGGAGGGTTTGTAGGAGGCAATGTAAACAATCTTTCCCGGATGGGTACAATTGAAAGGCTGTACCTGACATTCAGATGAATGCTTTTCCACAAACGGATCATCACATCAGCAAGTCCACTGAAATCATTAACATCAAAAGGATGTGTTTTAGAATATGCGATATCTGTTCGATCATCCTCTTCTTCCTTAAATGATACTAACCTTCCCCATATAACTCCCAAACCAAACTTGATTTTGTTCTTATCATTATAATGGAATATCAATGGAACTTCAACATAATTTAATCTAAGATTATATTTCCATGGAAAGGTATGGTCATAAGTATATTTCCCCTTTTTGGCACCTTTTTGCGTAAAGCTTGTTTCAATGGTAATATCCCATTTATTATTTCTGCCAAATGGCAATATAACAGCAAGACCGAGATTAGTTCCTATCTTATTATAACCAAAGCCTGAATCTGCTTCATCGCCATCCAGGCGTGAAAAATTGACTCCGGCAGCAACAGAACCCATAAATCGCTGTGCATATGTTTCTGAAACAATTAAAACAGAAAATAATAAAATAAATATTGTAATTAATTTATGCATAATCTTATAAGCTATATTGCTAAACGATGATATAACAAAGATATTTTAAAATTGGTCAATAATACACACTGATGATTAATCAGCAATAATCAAACAATAACCCAATATCCAATGAATTAATTACTTAAACAGCTGCCGGCATCCGGCATCCGGCATCCGGAATCCGGAATCCGGTATCAATTAACCTGCTTCAACGACAACTGTATCCTCCTCCTGGCAACATCCACATTAATCACCTTCACATTCACCTTTTGGTTCAGACTTACAATTTCTTTGGGGTCTTTGATGAATCTGTCGGCCAGCTCGCTGATATGGATGAGACCATCCTGATGGACTCCAATATCCACAAATGCACCAAAATCAGTAATGTTGGTTATTATTCCGGGCACTAGCATTCCTTCTTTCAGATCTGAAATATCATTTATCTCTTGTGAAAATTCAAAAACATCAAATTTCTTTCGAGGATCTCTTCCTGGCTTATCAAGCTCAGCCATAATATCTTTAAGAGTGGGCATACCCACCTTTTCTGAAACAAATTCCTTTAGATTTACTTTTCTCCTCAAAGTTTCATCCCTGATAAGATCTTCTATCCCGGCACCCACTTTTTCAGCCATCAGTTTCACTATGACATAGCTTTCAGGATGAACAGCACTCTTATCCAGGAAATTTTGAGCATTTTGAATCCTGAGGAAACCGGCAGCCTGCTCAAAGATCTTTGGTCCAAAGCGCTTTACTTTATTAAAATCTTCCCTCGACAAAAAAGGACCGTTTTCATCCCTGAACTTAATAATATTCTCAGCTAACACCGGCCCGACTCCTGAAACAAAAGACAACAACTGTTTGCTTGCTGTATTCACCTCCACTCCTACAGCATTGACACAACTCACAACAGTATCTTCAAGGCTTTTTGCCAGCAACTTCTGATCCACATCATGCTGATATTGTCCTACACCTATAGACTTCGGATCAATCTTAACAAGCTCTGCCAGAGGATCCATCAATCTTCTTCCTATTGAGACCGCACCCCTGACAGTAATATCATATTCAGGGAACTCATCTCTTGCCACTTTAGAAGCAGAATATACTGATGCCCCACTTTCATTAACCATTACAGCCATTACATCCTTGCTGAACCTTATGCTTTTAATGAACCTTTCCGTTTCACGTCCGGCAGTTCCGTTTCCTATTGCAATTGCTTCTATCTTATAGGCATCAACAAGACTTGTGATCTTTTTTACAGCCTGTTTAACCTCATTTTCAGGAGGGTGTGGATAGATAGTCTCATTATGCAATAGTTTCCCCTGTCTGTCAAGACAAACAACTTTGCATCCTGTTCGAAATCCCGGATCTATCGCAAGCACATTTTTTTCACCAAGAGGAGATGCAAGCAATAGCTGACGGAGGTTCTCAACAAAAACATCTATGGCCTTTTCATCAGCTCTATCTCTTGCCATAGTTTTCATTTCAGTCTCCATAGAAGGATGGATCAAGCGCTTATAACTATCATCAACGGCTTTGGCAACCTGGTCAGCAGATTCGTTTTCAGCTTTCAGGAAAATATTATCCAGGATATCGAGAACATCATCTTTATTCGGACTCACTTTCAATGAGAGAAATCCTTCCCTCTCCCCTCTTAACATTGCAAGCACCCTGTGAGATGGAGATTTGCTCAGGTTCTCTTCCCATTCAAAGTAGTTCTTATACTTAATACCTTCCTGGTCTTTTCCTTTAACCACTGTTGTTGTGATAAGCGAATACCTCTGGTATTTCTCCCTCACCTTTTTCCTTGCAAACTGATGTTCATTTATCCATTCTGCAATTATATCTCTGGCACCTGCCAGTGCCTGGCTAACATCTTCAACTTCTTTCTCTGAGTTTACAAATTCTAAGGCAAGGCTTTCAATATCATCACTATTCTGCAATAATATAATTTTAGCAAGAGGTTCAAGGCCTTTAGCTTTGGCAATTGTTCCTCTGGTTTTTCTTTTAGGTTTATATGGGAGGTAGATATCCTCCAGTTCTGTCATATTATCAACCTTCACTATCTTTTCTTTCAACTCATCAGTCAGCAACCCCTGTTCGTCAATGGATTTCAGGATTGTATCCTTCCTTTTATCCAGAGTCACCAATTGCTCCATACGATCCCTGATCCTAGTGATCTGAAACTCATCCAGGCTATCTGTAACTTCTTTACGATAACGAGCAATAAATGGGATGGTAGCTCCACCATTTAACAATGAAACAGTATTTTTCACCTGATCAGTCCTGATACTGAGTTCTTCAGCAATCCTGGTAAAGTATTTTGCCAACATAAAAGTATGATTAATTTCAATGAATAAAGTTACTGAAAAAGCACCAAAACTCAAATTACAAATTCCATGCAAATTCCAAAAATAAATCCAAAATATCAAAGATGCAAAATGCTAGCTTTTGCATGTTTGTAATTTAAATATTGTGATTTGTTATTTGCTTGGAATTTGTAATTTGGATCTTGGATTTTTCTGATCTATTTGATCAGTACAAAGGTCCCTTTCAGACTATTACTCTTATTATCAGAAGTTACAGCACTATTCTTAATAGTAAAATCCGCCATCCACACATAGACTCCTGCAGGTGCTGCTTTCCCATTTATCTTACCATCCCAACCTTCCATCAAATCTTCAGTTTTATAAACCAAAGCTCCCCAGCGGTCGTAGATATTCAATGAATACTGTGCAATTTCATCAACAGGACCTTTAAGTATGAATAAATCATTAAGATTATCACCATCAGGAGTAAAAGCCGTTGGAGCTGTTAAAGTTGGTTTATATACTACCCCCATCAATATCTCATCCGTTCCAGGATTATTATTGGTACACCTTTCTGATGACATAAGCTCAACAGAAACTACCTGTCCATCTGTAATTGATGTAGTTGTATATAAACTATTTGCTCCACTTTGAACAATGGCACCATCAATCAGAAAGATATATTCAGGACTACTTCCTCCATTTGTTTCTGTTGCTGTAAACGTAACCTGATCACCTGATTCTATAGGATTACTGCTTGCATCAAGCTGAACTTCAACATCCACATTGGGTTCAACATCAACTGTTAATGGCAGACAGCTTGTTACTCCGCACATATTCTCCCACCATACATAATAGGTTGTTGTTTGTAATGGAGGAGTGATATTAGCAGGTGAGCCAGTGGCTATTTCGTTATTACCACAACTATTTTCAAACCACTTCAAATTATCACCACTTCCACCCTGTGATGTCAAAGTTATTGATGGTAGCGATCCTGAACAAAAATCATTATCACTTGAAAGTACCGACAAAGGTGCTTCAGGAAGAGGATTAATATATAACTGCATTGTACTGGACACAGTATCACTTCCCTGGACAATGAATGTAAGTATTACAATACCATCCTGAATATCCTGACTCCCCGGATAATAGGTTGCATCAGTTAAGCTTGCATTATCAAAGTTACCATCGCCTGCAGTTTGCCATAAACTTGTATAAATAAACTGTCCTGTTCCATTGAGTGTAAAATTTTCGTTAGCACAAATTGTCTGGTCTGATCCTGCATTAGAAGTTGTACCACTGACTATGTTCAGAATAAGAGTGTTTGTATCAGGAGTACAATTTCCACTTCCATAAGAAACGAGATACAATGTTACTATTCCTGAAAGATTATCATTAAGGCCAGGATTATAAACCGCATTTAGTATATTTGGATCAATAAAAGAACCATCGCCACCTGTCAGCCATAAATGAGAAGTGCTGTTTTGAGCTGTTGCAGTGGATGTGTAGGAATTCCCTTCGTTAATACTTGCTGTTACACCTGTATTTGTTGTGGGAGATGGAAGAATGGTTAAAATCATATCATCCGAATCAGTGGAGCTACCATAAACTGTTAATGTAATTGTTGCACTTCCAACAGAGATATCATTAGGTCCCGGAGTGTAAATTGGATCCAGAATTGCATCATCATTAAAAGTGCCATCACCACTTGATGTCCATAACAATGAGTTGTAGAATAATGCATTACCGGTTAATTGATAAGTGTCTCCTTCGCAGATCTCTTCATCCTGCCCTGCAATAGCTGTAGTTCCGGAAGCAATGGTAAGAACCATAACATCTGTTGAATCACCATAGCAAGGTGTGATCGCATTTGCAGTAAGGCTAAGATTAACGAATCCGGCAGCCGCATCACCCGATGAAGGTGTATAGGTTGTATTTAATAAGCTAGGATCGTCAAAAATGCCGCTACCCGAAGTCACCCACAATAATGACGAATAGTATTTTGCTGAACTTCCGTTAACAGTATAATCAAATCCTTCAGCAGCAACATCATCAGGACCGGCATTGGCCTCAGGAATATCCACAACATCTATATCAACCGTTGTTGAACTTGAGCAAATGATATTGGTACCCATAGGAGTTGTTTCCTGTATAATATATTCATACATAATTGTGTGTATACCAGCACCGGCAACTGCCGGATTAAAAATACTATCAGTCATACCAGGGCCACTAAAAGTACCTCCCTGAGGATATCCTGAAAGAGTATCAGGAGGACTTGACACACAATAAGTTGTATCAGCCATAAGCCCAATAACACCAAGGGTATTATCTTCAATGTAAATATTTGTAGTATCGTTTGCATTAGCACAACCTTCCTCGTATTCGAATATAAATTGAGCAACTTCAAGTCCTTCGGTAAGATTGTCAGGATATGGTGAGATAACCAGCTCAGCAGATGTTTGCCCTGCAGGAATAATAATGGTATCAACAGGAGGGAACATTGCATAATCAACATTTAAGGTAGCTGTTCCAAGGATATCTTTAATAATAACATTGTAATCGGTTCCACGAGGTTCCTGCAACTCAAAGGTTAAAATGGCATCATTACATCCTTCCACCGCAGCGCCAAACATATTTGATGAGTTTGAAAATCCACAACTAGTAGTAACACCAGGGCTGGAGAAAGAATTTGCTTCCAGGAAAACCCCTGAGTCATATACTCCATCTGCTGCATCAGCAATTGCTAGTTTTATATGATATTCCTCACATGCCTGCAATACAACAGTAGCAGTAAGAGTTCGTGTAAAACCATCGTATACTATTGTTGTCCCCCCAACACCTAAATTATCAATATACAATCCTGAATATGCCAAAGAAATACAATTACTTGCAGATCCAAAAGATCCTACTGTTCCATTATTTACTGAATTAATCGCAACAGGTAACTGAGGAAAAGCTTCAGGAATGATTGCAATATTTATAGCATTATTTGAATACGGACCCGATATTCCTGGTCCGGAAATAAAAAATCCGAAAACATCATTAAATGACGAACAAACATATTCCGGATATTCCTCAGAGCCAAAAACATAGCGAAAGGTTAAAGTGTCACTTTGAGGAATAAAATCAAACTGCAAAACAGATCCATCAAAAGTACTTTGTCCTGCCAAGATATTTAAATCAGGGTCTCCTGAACTTCCTGTCGAAGAACTGGCCTGAGTACTTGCATACTGTGGTATATTAAAAACATTCCCAGATGCCAATACAACACCTTCCTCCAATCCAAGATTTGTAGTGTTTCCGTTAACAAAAGATCCTCTTTGCATATTTGTACCAGAATAGGTAACACCGGAAACAGTAATCCCTGATCCAACCAAGATATTCTGAACTAATTGCTGAGGAGTAAGATTATTTGCTACTATAAGCTGTGATTTCCCTTCCTGGTGTATGAGGAGAAATATAAATACCGCTAGTATTATTGATAGTGGTTTGTAAAGTGGTGATTTGAGCATAACTGGTTTCAAACTTAGTAATTATGTGGTCAAAGTTACTATAATTTCATTGAAAATTAATACATATTAAACGGAAAATGTGCACAATACCATATATAAAAAGAGAGTTTCCCGTATATAACAGGGCAGCATAAAGTGATTTTTTTGGGTATTTGTGAAAATCATTGTTACTTTGTAAATAATAAGTCGTGACGCATAACGCGTGACTCGTGACGGGAAAGATTAATGTAACACAGATTAATATAAATCATTATATAAGCGATACTTATGAAAACGACTATACACAGATTATTAATTTTTGCTATGGCACTAGGAGTTATTGCTATTGCATGTAAAAAAGATGATGACAATAATGATGATGACACCAATCAGTCTCCAATTGCCGATTTTATAATCACCCCAACAGCAGGCAATACAAGCACCAATTTTCAGTTTTACGGATCTCCCTCCAATGATCCGGATAGTCAGACCTTAGGACTGGAATACAGATGGGATTTTGAAAATGACGGTACCTGGAATGAACAATATTCGACTGATCCTATGGCATTTCACACATACAATACAGAAGGTACATTTACTGTAAAACTTGAAGTGAAAGACAGTGAAGGTGCAGTTGGAACAAAAACAAAAGATCTTACTGTTAGCAATAGTGGTAATTTACCACCAGATGCTCCTGCCAATCCAAACCCTGCCGATAATGCAACATCTCAACCATTAACATTGAACCTTTCATGGACATGTGATGATCCTAACCAGGATCCGCTGACTTATGATATTAATTTCGGCACAAACACCACACCCTCATCAGCGGCAACAGGACATGCATCTCCTACTTTTAACCCCGGACAGTTGCAGGCAAGCACAACCTATTACTGGCAAATAATTGCACACGACAATAATGGTTTATCCACCATAGGAAATGTTTGGGAATTCACAACTGGTGCAGCTTTCCAATGCGGACTTGATTTCACAGATCCCAGGGACGGACAGATTTATCCGACTATTCAAATGGGTTCTCATTGCTGGATGAAATCAAACCTGAATCATGGATCTATGTTAACAGGAAATATTAATTCAAGTGATAATGGTACTATCGAAAAATACTGCTATAATGATGACATCAACAACTGTACAACATACGGCGGATTATACCAATGGGAAGAGATGATGCATTATAATTCAGGAAGCGATATTTGTCCTGCAGGATGGCATGTCGCAACCCTTGACAACTGGAAAAACCTGGAAATTCATTTGGGCATGGATCCTACTCAAGCAGGAAATCAAACTCCAGGATGGTATGGTACTGACCAGGGAACACAATTAATGCAGGCTGCAGGGTTTAATGCACTTCTTGGAGGATACATGGGCAACAGTGGAAATTTTGCAGGAATGCCATATATTACACGTTTCTGGACTGGAACTGAGAGTAGTGCAACTGCTGCCCATATGAGAGAACTTAATTCAACAAACGACAAAGTATTTCACGGACAGTGGAATAAGGAGTACGGGTATTCTGTGAGATGCGTTAAAGATTAGGGCAAGCGGTGAAATACCAAAACTCAAATTATAAATTCCAAGCAAATTCCAAAATACAAATCCAAAATATCAAAGGTGTAAAATGCTAGCTTCTACAGGTCTGTAATTAAATTTTTATGATTTGTTTTTGCTCGGTATTTGCAATTTATTATCTATTGTACCAGTAGCACCGTTCCTTTCAATTCAAATTTCTCTCCTTCTTTACTTTGATTTCCTTCGAGTTGGTATACAACAGAATAAACATATACCCCTACCGGGCAAAGTTTGCCATTCATTTTTCCATCCCACCCTGTATTGAAGTCACTACTTTTAAAGATCTCCTGTCCCCATTTATTATAGATGTACATTGAATAATTATCAATCTTCGTAAGGTTAGTCTTGGGTTTAAAAACCTGATTATCTGCAAAGGTGCTTGAAGGTTTGAATGAATTAGGGAAGTGCATTGGCTGCTCCTTAACCTCCATCACAATATTATTGGATGATATTGGGTTGATTGCAACACAACTATTGTTTGTATATATATTGCAACTAACTACCTGCTCATTTAATAATGCATCTGTAGTATAAACACTATCAGGTCCTCTTTGAACTTCAACACCATCTACCATCCATATATATTCATCACTAAATCCAACAGGAGTGCATGTTGCCGTAAAGCTTACTGATTCACCTCTAATTATAGGATTAGCACTAGGGCTAATGTTAGCACTCATAGCATAAGATGGAAGGACAGTTAGTGTGGTTTGAACAGTATCTGTGCAATTATAAGGACTGGTGATTACGATCACATTATATACACCATCATTATTCAAACTGGCAGCAGCAATAACAGGGTTTTGCTGATTGCTTGTAAAACCTGATGGTCCATTCCATACGTATTGTGCACCTGTGACATTACAACTCAGGTTAATCGGATCACCTTCACATACAGGATCATTACTGTTTGCACTGGCATGAACAGCTGTTCCTTCATTTTGTAAAGTTATTGGTGTGTAAGTTGTAATACAAGCATGTTCATCACGTACCTGAATATCATATATTGCCGGGAGTAGTTGTAAAAAGTCGCTGGTGATTTGCCAGTTTTGCCCCCCATCAATAGAATACTCCAGTTGTCCTAATCCACCGACAGCGTATACTTCTATCATTCCATTAGGCAGTTCACAAGTAGGATTTTGGTTAATGACCGATGTTATATCTGCACCACCAATATTATCCACTTCATGAGGACCACTGTATTTATAGCAATTATTAACATTTGATACTTCCAGTGTATAATATCCTGAAGGAACATTCAAAAGATCCAACTGTGTACTTACTACTCCACCGCCCTGATCTGTCCATGAATAATTCATTGGAAGTGGTCCATTAACAACAATTCCAGTAATGGATCCATTTGACTCATTACAATCTGCATCAACAATGTTAATACCACTTTCATTTAGCTTGGGTGCAGGTAATGAATCAACAATATATGGACCACCTGAAATTTCACAATTGTTCAAATCACTTATTGTAAGTGTATATTGTCCACCTCTAACATCAATCAGGTCAATATCATTTCCGACACTGGTGCCACTTCCATCAATCCATTCAAATGTCAGCGCTGTACTTCCTGTTGTAAAAATTCCGGTAATGGACCCGTTCAAAGAATCACACCTAGAGGAAACAATAAGCATATTATCCTCATCCAGAGTAGGTCCTGGTATATCAGTTAAGTCATACGGGCCGGCAACCACCTGGCATGTATTTACATCTTCTACTGTAAGTGTGTAAACACCAGCCATGGCATCAATAAGATCAATATCATTTCCTGCAGGATTACCACCCTGGTCGAGCCATTGAAAGGTAAATGGTTCATTTCCATCAGGAACCAATCCTGTAATTGATCCATTTGGATCACTGCAGGTACTTGAATTAATATTCATTCCTGTTTCGTCAACGGTGGGTGCTCCCTCATCGAGAACCTGAAAAGGTCCGGCTGTAGTTACACAGTTAAAATCATCAGTAACTTCCAGTGAATAGGTTCCTGAAGGAACATCAATTAAATCAAGATCAGTTCCAACTGTTGAACCCGATTGATCAGTCCAATCATAATATAATGTACCAGTCCCACTAACGCTAAGTCCTGTAACAGACCCATTTGCCACACCGCAAGTTGAATTAACAATTACAACACCAGTTTCATCAATTATCGGAGCACCAAGGTCAAGAGTAAAAGGAATAGTATCGGCAGGAGCGATGTTGTTGCAGGCATCTACAACTCCATTGAATCCTGAATGCAAGATCAAATCATAAACACCATTGGATTTGAATGGCTTGTCAAGATATAATGTATATTGATTTTCCCAATCACCAAACTCACAAGCTTCTCCAATAACATCAGTAACAGTATATGGGCCTCCTGGGCCGATCACTTCAAAAACACCTGCTGTAACCCTGTCACAACGAACCCTTTCTGAAAAATCAAATTTCAACTCATTCGTACTGCATCCTGAAACCTCTTCATCATAAATCTCTACTATTTCAGGAGGTATTGTATCATAAACCGCAGCTGTTGACGTAGCGAAGTCAAGTGCATAACCATTCTGAGTGCTTGACCAGTTACTAATGTTGATCACATATGTTTCCCCTTCCTGAACAGGTATTAAAGCACATTTATTATTAGAGCCTGCAGATCCGCATACCTGGGTATGTCCACCGTTAGGTCCTGTTGGTCCAGCAGTACCCGACCAGTTACAACTCACCTGCAATTGACTTGCCATGGAAATTATATCCTCACACTTATTGTTTGTCAGGTCATACACCACCCAATCGTAGTCATCACTAGAATTATTCGGAGTTATCAGAAAGCCAAGCATACCATTACTGTTAACAGTTATCATATACCAAACACAATTCAATTCTCCATCCAGCATACAGTTTCCCGGGCAACCACCACCTGTTGGTATTTCGTTGGGTACGAACCCCATACCAACATATGAATTAGGCTGAAAATAATAACCTGTACAAACCGGAATTGCAGCAATACAATCCTGTTCATTTGCCTGTTGGGCATATAGTGAAACTGAAAAAACTATAAGTATTACGGTAAGTATTATATTCTTCATTATTCCTCTTTTATTTTCATTTTTCATCTTCCCTATTGCACTAAAACAAAGGATCCTTTCAACTCATATCTCTCTCCTTCTTTACTCTGGTTCCCTTCCAGTTCATATATTACTGAATATACATAAACACCGACAGGACAAAGTTTTCCATTAAAATTCCCATCCCAGCCTGTATTCACATCGTCACTTTTAAAGATCTCTTGTCCCCACTTATTATATATCATCATATTGTATTTCTCAATATTCTCAAGCTTTGTTTTAGGTTTAAAAACCTGGTTATCAAGAAGTGTACTTGAAGGTTTAAATGAGTTGGGGAAATGCATTGGAAGTTCTTCCACATCCATTACTACATTGTTTGATATTGCCGGATTATTTTTAATACAACCTCCATTTGTGGTCATTTCACAAGTAACAACCTGTTCATCCATAATATTACTGGCAGTGAATGTACTATCCTGTCCGCGTTGCACTTCAACGCCATCAATTCTCCAAATATATTCATCAGTAAATCCAGCAGGATTGCAAGAAGCTGTGAAAGTTACTTCATCACCTCTGTATATTGGATTAGCACTAGGTGTCACAAGCAAACTCATAGTAAAGCCGGCAACAACCTGTAAATCAACATCAGAAGTACCCTGACAATTAAAGGTTGTTGTTACAGTCACTGTATAAATCCCATTCATATTAACTGTAGCAGCAGGGATTGTTGGATTTTGTGAATTACTGGCAAATCCTGCCGGTCCATTCCATACATACTGGGCACTACTGATATCACATTCAAGTTGTACTAAATCACCTTCACATACAGGTCCATTACAGCTGGCAGTGGCATGAACAGCTTGTCCATCATTCTGTAAGTCTATAGGCATATAATAATCTGTAATACAAGCATGTTCATCCCTAATCTGTATTATATAATTTCCGGGGGAAAGCTGACTGAAGTTACCACTCATCTGCCAGTTTTGTCCACCATCAATGCTATATTCTATTTGCCCCAATCCACCAGCGGCATTAATATTGATCACCCCGTTAGTATCTTCACATTGTGGATTTTGTGGTGTCACCATGGTAATCTCTGCACCACCAATATTATCAACATCATGAGGGCCTGAATAAGATACACAGGTGTTGGCATCGGTAGCTTCTAAAGTATACAGTCCTTCAGGAACATTTATCAGATCTAACTGTGTTCCTACTTCAGTGCCTGAATTATTCTTCCATGAATAAGTGATAGGTTCCATTCCTGTTGTTTGAATTCCTGTTATAGATGCATCACTCTGAAAGCAATTTGAAGGGGAAATATTCATTGCACTTATTTCAATATCCGGGCCGCCTTCATCAGCAACCTGATATGGCCCTGCAGTGGTTTCACATAGATTATCATCCCATATAGTAAGAAGATAAAATCCTGCTGAAACATTTATCAGGTCAATATCGCTGCCTACAAGGCTTCCGCTTCCATCACGCCATTCATAAGTAAAAGGGCTACTTCCTGATATCAACAGTCCTGAAACAGAACCATCAGGAGCTCCGCAGGTAGAGTTTATTATATTTATTCCTGCATCATCAACAACAGCTGCAGGTAAAGAAGTAATATTATATGGGCCACCCACAATCTCACAGCTATTTTGATCGCTGATAGTAAGCGTATAATTTCCGGAAGAAACATTAAGAAGGTCGATGTTATTTCCAACGACATTACTACTACCATCAATCCAAACATAATTAAGCGGAGTGCTTCCTGAGGAGAAAATGCCCGTTATAGACCCGTTAACTGAGTCGCAGGTTGATGGTAAAATAAGCATATTATCCTCAACCAGTGTTGGACCAGGAGTATCTGTTATATCATAGGGACCGGTAACGACCTGGCAGGTATTAACATCTTCAATAGTAAGTGTATATGTACCAGCCATGGCATCAATAAGGTCAATATCATTCCCAACAGGATTACCCCCCTGATCAGTCCATTGGTAAGTAAAGGGATCGCTACCACTAACCAGAATTCCTGTTATAGAGCCATTTGGATCGCTACATGTACTTGAAATTATACCAAGACCTGTTTCATCAACAATAGGTGCACCTTCATCTAAAACCTGGTGAGGTCCTGAAAAGGAAATACAGCCAAAATCATCAGTAACTTCGAGAGTGTAACTTCCAGATGGAACATTTAAGAGATCAACTGAATATCCAACAGTGTCTCCCACCTGGTTTGTCCAGTAATAATATAAAGTTCCATTTCCAGAAACCGATAAACCTGTGATTGAGCCATTGGCAACACCACAGGTAGAATTAGTGATCACAAGATTGAATTGCCCAATACTGGGAGCTCCCAGGTCAAGTGTAAAATCAGCAGTATCAGCCGGTGCAATATTGTTACATGCATCAACTACTCCATTAAAACCGGTTGCTAACAACAACTGATATGTTCCATTCTGTTGAAAAGGTTTATCAAGAGTTAGTGTATATTCTATTTCCCATTCGCCCCCAAAGTCACAGGCTTCTCCGTAAACATCTATAACATTATAAGGACCACCAGGACCTTCAACTGACAGAATACTTGGTGTAACCCTGTCGCACCTCACCTTTTCTGAGAATTTAAACCTGAGCTGATCTTCCATGCATCCTGAAACATCATCATAAAATATAGAGTCTAACTCCGGAGGGACATCATCGAATATCACAGCCGACGAGGCACTGAAATCAAGAGAATAACCTGTTGGTGACTGTGTCCAGTCACTTACATATAAAACATAGGTTTCGCCTTCCTCTACAGAAATGTCCTCATTCCATTTTGTATTTCCATTATCACTTCCCGGACCTGCACACTCATCAAAACCACTATCAGCACCTGTGTCACCATGTAAACCCACTCCTCCTGCTGAGTTACAACTCACGCACATTTCATTCGCCTGGGAATAAATATTTTCACACTTATGATTGGTGAGATTATAAACCGCCCAATCATAATCATCATTGGGATCAATAGGACTGATTGTAAATCTTAGCATTCCAGCTTCCTGAACAGTGAAAATATACCATGTACTGTTTACTTCACCATCAAGGCAATTATATGGGCAGCCTCCGGAACTGTATATTTCACCAGGAATACTCCCCACACCGGTAGATGTATTGGGCTGAAAGTAATAACCTGTACAAACAGGTATCGCACCAAGGCAATCACCAGTTGTTGGCTGTGCATAAAGATTAATAGTAGAAATTAGTAATACTGTCAGTAATAAGGAAAGCCGGGTTGCCATTTTCGTTTCAGTTTGTTAATGGAAAATATTATAACAATTTACCATTGAGATAGAGCTCAAAATTAATAAAATTAATGTATAAAGCACAAATTATCAGGACGAAAAATAACAATATGCACAAATTAAGCTTCACGAAAATTTATATCACTTCTATTCAATTTTTCTATTACTTTGCATTTCAAACATTAAATACATTTGATATGAAATTTAGGAAATTTGCTTTATTGTTGACAATGTCATTAGCAATTGTTATTTCATCATGTAAAAAAGATGAGGATAATGATGACACAAATAATCCCGACCCTAATAATCCACCTACTGCTTCATTTACTATTAGTCCGGTAATGGGAAGCACTAATACTCAATTTACTTTTGATGCATCAGCCAGCTCAGATGACAATGATGCAATCACAGATTTAGAGTTTCGCTGGGATTATAACGGAGATGGCACATGGAATACTCAATATACTAATTCATCTCAATCAAACTATCAGTATTCTGCAGAAGGAACCTTTGATGCCAAACTTGAAGTGAAAGATAAAGAAGGATTAACAGGAACAACAACAAAGCAAATCACTATATCAAATTCAGCAAACCTTCCACCTGACCCACCAAGCAATCCTGTTCCTGCAGACGGTGCGATTGATCAGGCAATAAGCATTAATTTATCTTGGACATGTCTTGACCCTAACCAGGACCCCCTGACTTATGATGTATATTTAGGCACTACCAACCCACCATCTACTCAGGTTGCTACAGGCCTCATAACTGAAAATTACACTCCGTCACAATTACAGCAGGGCACACAATATTTCTGGAGAATAGTTGCTTTTGATGATCAGGGACTTAGTACAGTTAGTGCCGTATGGAGTTTTACAACGGAAACAGGAAGCTCATTCACATGTGGAGATCAATTCACAGATCCTAGAGATGGCTCAATATATAATACAGTTCTTATCGGACAGCAATGCTGGATGGCAACAAATATGAATATTGGTACCATGATCAATGGAACACTGGAACAGACCGATAACGGTACAATTGAGAAATACTGTTACGACAATAATACAAGCAACTGCGCAACTTATGGCGGACTATACCAGTGGAATGAATTAATGCAGTATACTACCAATGAAGGTGCACAGGGAATTTGCCCTAGTGGCTGGCATGTTGCAAGTGACCCCGAGTGGATGCAACTGGAATCAGACATTGGTATGCCAACGAACCAGGTAACAGCCATGGGAATGAGAGGAACCAATGAAGGAGCAATTCTGCAAGTTGGTGGATCTTCCGGTTTTGATGCTAAATTAGGCGGATACAGAACAAATGGCGGGTCATTTAGTAATTTACAGACCTATGGTACATTTGCTACTTCAACACAAACCGGATCTTCTCTGGCAATGACAAGGTATTTATTCAGTGCTAATACTCAAATCCTGAGAGAAGCTTATGGAAAGACTCAGGGGTATTCTGTGAGATGCATTAAGGATTAATTTAATTTTGCAATTCATTGTAAAATTTCCTATTTTGCAACTGATTTTACCAGGTCGTAAATAGAATTAACTGATAATTCTTTTATGCTATACTTAACTTCCCAATTTTAAATCTATGAAGACTTTATTTAGATCTATATTGCTATTTGCAATTCCGGCTTTGATTTTTCTTTCTTGTAATAAAGATGAAGAACCTCAACCTCCATTTGCATCTTTCACAATTAATCCTGAAGAAGGACTTGTTGGTACTGAATTTACTTTTAATGCATCAGGTTCGTATAATAGCAGTGGAGACTGTTCTTCCCTGCAATATAAGTGGGACTGGGAAGGCGACGGGAACTGGGATACAGAATATTCTGATGACAAAACAGAAAAACACACTTTTTCCGATGCCGGTGATTATAAACCGACTCTCGAAATAAAAGATTGTAGCGGCTGGACAAATTTTGTTGTAAAAGATTTAACAGTTCATGCTGATACAACTTCTTCAAAATAATTATTCGACAGATTGTTCAGTATGAGGATTCACTCCTTTTTATATCTTTATATTTTAATATCTTAATATCTTAATATCTTAATTGATGCGTAATCTTTTTATTTTATATATAGTTTTGCTTTTCGTTAGCTGCAAAGGGCAAAATCATTATCTCACCGGACAAATTGAAGGATATCCTGAATCTATGGTATATATTGTCGGATTTAACGGTGACCAGGATAAGATAATAGATTCATTAAAGACAAATATTTCCGGAAAGTTCTCCTGGAATATAGATAAAACCGTTGAGGCGGGAATGTACAGGATAATGATTGGTGGTAATTCTTTCCTGGATATATTTTATAATACGGATGATATAAGCTTCCATACACTTGCACAATCACCACAGAAATCAGCAAGCTTCAGCAAATCGAAAGAAAATATAATCTTCTATGATTATCTGCATAAAAAGAATGAGTACCTGCAAAAAATCGACCTCCTGGAACCATTGATCGTCAACTATCCGGAATCTGATCCTTTCTATAAAGATGTACTGAAAAAATATGAAAGCCTGAATACAGACTTCGACAAATATATAAATGCTGTTAAAGAAAATGATCCGTTTTCCATGGCTTCTCTTTTTATCACATACGATAAACCACTTCCGTTAAACATGAAATATGCTGTGGATGAGCAGGAAGAATACATAAAAAAGAATTATTTCGCAGGATTAAAATATGAAGACTCAAGGTTG
>CAZDWF010000059.1:0-21731 GCA_964508895.1 uncultured Bacteroidales bacterium | reverse complement strand
CTTCATTAACCAAAGACTATCTTCCGGCTAACTGGGCTACCTATTCGCCTTCATATATTGAAGTTGGGATATTTGCAGGTACCCTTGGTATATTTGGAATTGGTGTTCTGCTCTTCCTGAGATATATACCAATGATGGCTATGAGCGAACTTAAAGGAATATTAAAAGAAACAAGTAAAGATTGATTGAATCATGCATAAATCAACTTCCACTATCGTAGGTATTTTTGATAACGAAGATAAACTTTTGGGATCTATCAAATCCTTTCTTGACAAAGGTATCCCTGTGAGTGATGTTATCACACCATACCCCATTCATGAAGTGTTTGACTTATTAAAAGTTAAAACAAGAATTCCTGTTGCAGCTTTCTTTTATGGAATCTTTGCAATAGCACTAACCTTTCTGTTCTTATACTGGACCTCTGTGGTGAATTATCCTTTAAAGTTCGGTGGTAAACCTCAAAATACGCTCTCGTTTGTCATCGTAATTTTTGTAATGACAATCAATATTACTTCACTCCTGACCATTGTTACTTTTTTCCTGAGAGACAAAAAAGGTCCGGGAGCCAAAGCCAGGAAAGTACAGATTGAGCTAACCGATGATAAATATGCCATCCTGATCAACAAAGATGAGGATATGCCTGAAGATGAGGTGAAAAAGCTAAATGCATTATTTCAGGATACAGGCGCAATAGAAATCATGGAACAACAAAATTAATCAAGTAAAGAAATGAAGCATACATTGATATACAGCAAAGCAGGCAGATTTTTATTTATAGCAGGCACAGTTGTTCTGCTTTTCTTTATTACTTCATGTGATCATGATAGAAACCATCCTGGATGGGCTTATGCTCCTGATATGGCTTATTCAGAGGCATATGATGCTTACAGTGAAAATCCAAATTTTTCTGACAGCATGACCATGCAAGAACCTGTTGAAGGTACTATCCCAAGAGGTAAATTCCCTTATCCATATAAGAAAACCTTTGAAGATCAAACAATAGCAGGACAGGAATTGGTAAATCCGCTTGAGGTTGATGATGAAATTCTGTCGGTAGGGAAAGAACAATATAATGTGTTTTGTGCTAATTGTCACGGTTATGAAGGAAAGGGTGATGGCCATCTTTATACAAGCAAGTTTTTTACCGCAAAACCTACATCTTTAGTTGAAGAATATGTGTTGAGCAAGCCCGATGGGGAGATATATCACGTGATCACCCTCGGTTCTCTTTCTACCTTGATGGGAGCACATGGTTCACAGATCAAGGCTGAGGATCGATGGAAGATAATACATTACATCAAACATGAATTAGCTAATAAATAGTAAGAATCCATATAATATCAGACTCAAATGGAGCAAAAATTCAAACTGACAAAGACATTTATCATAGCAGCACTGGTTCTGATTTTGATTGGGATAGCCACCTTTGTGATTGGTTTTATTTATAATCCTGATAAAACCTGGGGGAATTATCTCTTAAATAATTTTTATTTTATGTCTCTGGCTATCGGAGGTACTTTCTGGCTTGCCCTACAGAGAATATCGCAATCAGGATGGTCTGCTGCTTATCTACGTATTCCGGAAGCATTTGCGAATTATATTCCGATAGGGGCAGTGATGTTCCTTTTTATGTGGATAGGTTTTCATCACTTATACGAATGGACTCATGTTGATCATGTAAATAATGATTCCATATTATTATATAAAAAACCCTGGTTAAACATCCCTTTCTTTATGATAAGAATGCTTATATACCTGCTTGTATGGATAATCATGACACAGATCATGAGAAGATTATCTCTCAAGGAAGATGAAATAGGTGGAACTATAATGTTTAAAAGGAATGAGTTTAATTCAAAGGTTTATATATTTGTTCTTGCTATAACATTTTCTCTTGCCTCATTTGATTGGATCATGACTATCGATCCTCACTGGTACAGTACTATTTTTTCTTTGAAGAATTTTGTAGCCGCCTTCTATCACGGTACGGCTGTGATCATCCTTGGTGTTATAATCCTTAATAAAGTGGGATATTATAAATTCCTGAACAAATCACATTTAATTGATTTCTCAAAATATCTTTTCATTCTCAGTATCGTTTGGGGCTATTTTTGGTTTTCCCAATACCTCCTTATGTGGTATGCTAATATTCCTGAAGAAACTATTTACTATGTGGAAAGAATTGAAGGGCCATGGGCACCAGTATTCTGGTTAGATATTATTTTGAATACTGCCGTTCCTTTCGTATTCTTACTGTCTAACTTCCTTGCAAGAAGCAAGACTATACTTGTTATTGTGATTCTATTGTTGATGATTGGGCAATGGACCGATGAATACTTGCAGATTATGCCTGGAGCTGTTGGTCAGCACGAGATTGGGTTTATTGAGATAGGAGCATTCCTGGGATACCTTGGACTATTCGCTCTCATTACCGCATGGACATTGAGCAAACACCCTCTCGTTCCAAAAAATCATCCATACCTGGAGGAGTCGGTGAAACATCATTTACACGAGGTATAATAGATTGGCCCCTGTGGAGATACAGGTTTGTCAGTTATGAATTCATTGTTCAGATATATTCATATTTTAAGTCTTGATGTTGTAATAGGGTCTCTGGCTTCAGCTATTATGGTCTCAAAAGTTTTACAATTCGACCCAGGCTTTGCCTGGTGGATCGTATTGCCTGTGTCTGTATGGATTGTTTATTCTGCAGATCATCTGTTAGATGGATACAGGTTGAAAAGTCTAACACAAAACCAATGCCATCTGTTCCATTATAAAAACAGGAAATCAATAATTATTTTAATAGTAACGTTTAGTATGATCGTTACATTCCTTGTAATACGTTATTTGCCAATAGAGATCTTGATATTTGGTATTGCACTTGGTGTTTTTACATTATTTTACTTAATACTGATACACAGGAAAGGTATATATGCTAAAATTAAACTTGAAAAAGAATTCTTCATCTCATTAATATATACTTTGGGTATCTGGGGTGGACCAATTGTGCTAATTGAATATCATCTTACTTTCCCCCAATTGATGATCCTTTTGATTTTTCTTGGGATAGCATTTATCAATACTTCATTGTTGTCAATATTCGAATATAGAACTGATGAAGCGGATGAACAACAATCTATAGCAAGAAGATTGGGGGTGAAAGTTACAATGAAACTTTTAGGAGCACTTAGTTTGTTATTACTTGTTTCATTATTCGGATCCGTTATATTTTATCATTCTCAAATTCAAATCTTAGCATCAAATATTATCCTGGCTTTAATGATTCTTGTGATGTTATTGATGATTTATAAGCAAGAATATTTTCAGGAAGGGGGGAAATATAAATCTCTTACAGAAGGAGTTTTTTGGCTACCGGCTTTGATGCTTGTGGCTTCGTGAATTATAAGCATACTTCGTAAGATATCAATTTCATCATGTCATTATACAAATGAAAATGCTGTATATTTGGCCTTCAAATTAAAACATAAAACTTGGGGAAGAAAGCAAAGATACCATGTTACCATTGTGGAGAGGATTGTGGACAATATCCGGTCATGTATCAGGAAAAGGCATTTTGCTGTACAGGTTGTAGAACTGTATTTGAAATATTGGAAGATAACGATGCCTGTGATTATTACCAGATCGAAAATGCACCCGGATTAAAAAATATTTCAGCAGAGATCGGGAATAAATTTGCTTATCTCGACAATGATGAGATAAAATCAGAGCTTATTGAATTCTCTGATGGAGGAGTTAGCAAGCTTAAGCTTTTTATTCCAGGTATTCATTGCAGTTCCTGCATCTGGCTTCTTGAGAACCTGAATAAGTTCAATGATGGCATTATAAATACAACAGTAAACTTTGTTAAGAAGGAGTTGAGTGTCACCTTTCGTGATAAAAAAATTAGCTTAAGGCAAGTAGTTGAATTAATATCATCAATTAATTACACACCTCAGATCACTTTGGATGACATTGAAAAGGAATCCAAAAAAACAGTTAATAGAAAGATATTCTATAAACTGGGAGTAGCAGGATTCTGTTTTGGTAACATAATGCTGTTAAGTTTCCCTGAATACCTGAGCCAGGATGTTTCCCTGGAATCATCATACCGTTTTGTTTTTGCCTGGATCAACCTTATCCTTATAATTCCAGTAGTGTTTTATGCAGCTACAGATTACTTTAAATCTGCTTTCAAAGGCATAAAAAAGAGGATTGTTAATATAGATGTCCCGATTTCATTGGGTATATTTGTTCTATTAGTGAGAAGTGCCTGGGAGATTATTGGAGAAACAGGTGTAGGCTACCTGGATTCATTATCGGGTTTGGTGTTTTTTCTTCTTATTGGAAAGTGGTATCAAAGTAAAACATACGAAGCCCTTTCATTCGAAAGAAACTATAAATCTTATTTTCCGGTTGCAGTAACTATAATTAACAAAGAGGGAAAAGAAGCCTCCATTTTATTAAAAGATTTGAAGATTGGTGACCGTATCCTTGTTCGTAATCAGGAACTCATTCCTGCTGATGCAATACTATTAAAAGGCAAAGCAAGCATTGATTATAGTTTTGTTAGCGGAGAATCTTCTCCTGTGCCCAAACTTCCAAAGGAACTTATCTATGCAGGAGGGAAACAGATTGGCAGCTCCATTGAGCTTATTGTTGAAAAGGAAGTTACTCAAAGCTATCTTACTGAACTATGGAATCAGGATATAGGGAAAGAGGACAAGCCATCCCGGATTAACAATATTATCGACAATGTGAGTCGCTATTTTACGATTATTATTATTCTAATTGCTTTGTCTGCCGGACTGTATTGGATAATATTGAAGCCTGAGATAGCTATGAATGCATTCACTTCAGTATTGATTGTTGCATGTCCTTGTGCACTTGCACTTACCATCCCTTTTGCATTTGGCAGTGCGATGCGTTTTTTTGGAAGAAGTGGTTTCTATCTTAAGAAAAACGAGATCATCGAACGGCTTACAAAAGTTGATACAATTGTATTTGATAAAACAGGAACCCTGACTCAAAATGATATTTTTGATGTTGATACCAGAAAGCTTACTTTATCAGATAATGAATATATCCTGATTAAATCTCTGGTAAAGCACTCTTCACATCCAATGAGTATCGCAATTTTCAGCTCAATTGATGGTGATGAACTGTATGAAGTTGATTCATTCAAAGAGACACCTTCTGAAGGACTTGAATGTAATATTGAAAATTATAGAATAAAGGTGGGTTCAGAAGTTTTTGTGAAAGGAGAGAAAAGTCAAAAAAATGTATATACCAGCAGAGTTTATGTTTCTTTTAATGGTGATTTGAGAGGTTACTTTGAGATAAAAAACAAATACCGGCCAGGCTTGAAAGAAGTATTGAATAGTTTGAACTCAAAGTATGAATTGCATTTATTATCAGGAGACAACGACAGTGAGTTAGATAAGCTGCTGCCTCTTTTTGGAAAAAGAGAACATATTCATTTTAACCAGTCACCTTCAGATAAGTTAAATTATATTCAGAAGCTCAGGAATGATGGTAAAATCATACTTATGATTGGCGATGGGCTTAATGATGCCGGAGCACTTATGGAGAGTGATGTAGGTATATCCATTGCTGATAATATATATCACTTTTCACCAGCATGTGATGCCATCCTGGAAGCAAGTAAGTTTAGTTCTATCACAAAATATTTACGATTTACCTTTACAAGCATGACAATAGTGAAAATCAGTTTTGTCATTTCCTTCCTGTATAATCTATTTGGGATCTATTTTGCAATAAATGGTTATCTCACACCAATATTTGCCGCTATTTTGATGCCCGTCAGCTCTGTCTCAATTGTCGCTTTTGTTACTTTCTCGACAGCGTTAATAGCTTCAAAGAGAAAAATTTAAGAGAAATAATTCCGTCTATTTGGAATCAATCCATTTAACATTTTAACCATTTGATAATCAGTAACTATATAATGATTCCTGATTTATTAATGAAATATTTATCAACTAAAGAAGTACTTTTATACCTAAATACTTGAGGTCATAAAAAAAATGGATATATTTGTGAATCAGATAATGAGTGTCATATTTATATTAATAGGAGTCAGCCTGATTGTAGCATCCGGTTTTTTAATATCTTTCATCTGGTCAGTAAAGAGCGGGCAATATGAGGATAGTTACACTCCTTCCGTTAGAATATTATTTGATGACGTTAAGCAAATCCAACCCAAACCAAATAAAGCAAAAAAAAATAAACCAAAACCAAAAAATCGAAAAAGATGGAAGTTCAAAAGTTTTATTACGACAACAAGATTGTAAAGTATTTTGCATATGCCACTATACTTTGGGGTGTAGTTGGCATGTTAGTTGGTTTGCTAGTTGCTCTTCAAATGGTTTGGCCGGCAGCCAACTTCAATTATCCATTAACCACATTCGGAAGGATAAGACCTCTTCACACTAATGCAGTTATTTTTGCTTTTGTGGGGAATGCCATTTTTATGGGTGTGTATTATTCATTGCAGCGACTTACAAAAGCACGAATGTTCAGTAATGTTTTAAGTTACATTCATTTTTGGGGATGGCAGTTTATCATAGTACTTGCAGCATTGACTTTTATTTTTGGTATTACTACCGGTAAAGAATATGCTGAGCTTGAATGGCCGATTGATATCCTTATTGCAATTGTTTGGGTAATATTTGGCTGGAATATGTTTGGGACAATTCTCAAACGCCGGACAAAGCATATTTACGTGGCGATATGGTTTTACATAGCCACAGTTGTTACAGTTGCTGTACTTCATATTGTTAACTCTATTGAAATTCCGGTGGATTTATTAAAGAGTTATCCTGTTTACGCAGGTGTTCAGGATGCATTGGTACAATGGTGGTACGGACATAATGCAGTGGCATTTTTCCTTACAACACCATACCTTGGATTAATGTATTACTATCTGCCAAAGGCAGCTAACAGGCCTATTTATTCTTATAAATTGTCAATAGTGCATTTCTGGGCATTGATTTTTCTATATATCTGGGCAGGACCTCACCACTTGCTTTATCAAGCTTTACCTGACTGGACTCAGGCATTAGGAGTTACTTTCTCAATAATGCTGATTGCTCCTTCATGGGGAGGTATGATCAATGGATTGCTGACTTTAAGAGGGGCATGGGACAGAGTAAGGGAAGATCCAGTATTGAAATTTATGGTGGTTGCAGTAACCGCATACGGATTATCTACTTTTGAAGGACCTATGATGTCGCTTAAATCAGTGAATGCATTAACACATTTCACAGATTGGACTATTGCTCACGTGCATATTGGTGCCTTAGGGTGGAATGGATTCCTGACATTTGGTATCATGTACTGGTTAATTCCACGTATATTCAATGTTAAGCTGTATTCAAGAAAGCTTGCTAATGTACATTTCTGGATCGGCACTCTTGGAATACTGTTTTATGCCATACCACTTTATTGGGGTGCTGTAACACAGGCTTTAATGTGGAAAGAATTTACACCGGAAGGCTTCCTGAGATATCCTAATTTCATGGAAACTGTAACTCAGCTTATCCCAATGTATAGCGCTAGAATTTTCGGTGGTCTTTTATATTTTATCGGCGTTATTCTTCTTGTTTTCAATATTGTTAAAACTGTTAAAGCTGGCACCTGTATTAATGAGGAAGAAGCTGAAGCTGTTCCTTTTGAAAAATCAAAACCTTCAAGAATAAAAGGCGAAGCATGGCACAGATGGCTTGAAAGAAGGCCTATACAGTTTATGATCCTTGCTCTTGTTGTTATTCTAATAGGAGGTATTGTAGAAATTGTACCTACCTATCTTATCAAATCAAATGTTCCTACTATTTCAAGTGTGAAACCATATACACCTCTTGAATTACAAGGTAGGGATATTTATATAAGAGAAGGATGCTATACTTGTCATAGCCAGATGGTCAGGCCATTCCGTTCTGAGACCGAAAGGTATGGAGAATATTCTAAAGCAGGAGAATTTGTGTATGATCATCCGTTCCAGTGGGGTTCGAAAAGAACAGGTCCGGACCTGGCACGGGAAGGAGTCGTTACAGAAAGAAACTACAAGCCTGATTCCTGGCATTATAAGCATATGTATGATCCAAGATCTGTCAGTCCTCAGTCTCTTATGCCAGCCTATCCTTGGTTGATAGAGAATGATCTTAATATCTCGACAACACAAAGAAAGATTGAGGTGATGCAGTTCCTGGGTGTACCGTATGAAGAAGGATATGCTTTACGGGCAAACGATGATCTCAAAGCACAAGCAGAAAAAATTGCAAAAGGCTTAAAATCATCTGGTATTGAAGTAGATTCTGACAAGGAGATCATAGCAGTGATAGCCTATTTGCAAAGACTTGGTACCGACATTTATAAAAAATAATTATGAGAATAATAAATCAATTTGTAGATTCGATTTATGGGATAGAAATTTTTCCCATTATCTCTCTTATTATCTTTTTAGGTGTTTTTGTTCTTGCAACAATTTGGGCATTATCGCTTAAAACTAAGGATGTTGAGAAAATGAAAAACATTCCTTTCAATGAGAATCAAATTAATAATAATGATATTAATAACTAAGTATCATGAAGAAAAATGAAAATTTAGAAATAGTTCGGGATGAACTTACAGGTGATGAGCTACTTGCAGGCCACGAATATGATGGCATTCAGGAGTTGAACAATGCCTTGCCAGGATGGTGGCTGTGGTTGTTTTATATTACCATAATTTTTTCAGCTGTTTATCTGGTTAATCTTTTTGTACTCGGTAACATGGATAAACAATCTGTTGAGTATGATAAAGAAATGGCTGCTGCTGCTATTGAACTAGGTGATAGGCAGGAAGAACAGGTGTTGGATCAAAATACTGTAGTTTTGCTAACTGATGAAGCCAGTATGAAAGCAGGTAAAGAGATTTATGATAAGCATTGTCTTGTTTGCCATCTTTCAAAAGGTGAGGGACTTGTGGGACCAAATTTAACTGATCAGTATTGGATACATGGAGGAAGCATCGGAGATTTATTTGAAATTATCACCGTTGGTGTACCAAGTAAAGGGATGATATCATGGAAAGATCAACTTACACCCTTACATATCCAGCAGGTGGGCAGTTTTATTTTAGGTTTACAGGGTACAAACCCTCCAAATCAAAAAGAGCCTCAAGGCGAGTTATATATTCCTGAATAAGTCCGTACAAAACCAAACCAAATGGGACAACATAAGGAAAATGATAAGTTGAACCCGGATACATTCCGGGATCAACTTGCTACTATTGATGAAAAGGGTAAAAGATTATGGGTATTTGCTAAAAAGCCAAAAGGCAAGTTCACTACATACCGTGATGTTTTGGGATTGCTATTGCTTGCATTCCTTTTTGCTGGCCCTTTTTTAAAAATTAATGGTCAACCTTTATTATTACTTAATTTTCTTGATCGTAAAATAATATTGTTTGGAACGCAATTTTGGCCACAGGATTTTCATCTGTTTTTTCTGGCCATGATAGCGCTTTTTGTATTTATTATTTTGTTTACAGTAACTTATGGGCGAGTTTGGTGTGGATGGGCATGCCCTCAAACTGTATTCATGGAGGTTGTGTTCAGAAGGATTGAATATTGGATAGAGGGAAGTGCTCAGAAACAGAAGATCCTTGCAAAACAAAAATGGAACTTTGAAAAGATCTATAAGAAGACACTTAAGCACATAATATTCTATGCTATTGCATTTTTGGTTGGTAATACATTTTTGGCATACATAATAGGCATTGATGCTATATTGGAGATTATTACAGATAATCCAAAGAACCACATCAGCGGCCTGATAGCGATGATCATTTTCTCTGGTGTCTTTTATTTTATTTTTTCCTACTTCCGTGAGCAGGTTTGTACAGTAGTTTGTCCTTATGGAAGACTGCAAGGTGTTCTCCTGGACAGGAATTCCGTTATAGTTGCTTATGATTATATCAGAGGTGAACCAAAGGCCACTTATCATAAAGGAGAAGATCGAAAAGAAACTGGTAAAGGTGATTGTATTGAATGCAATCAATGTGTTATGGTTTGTCCGACCGGAATTGATATCAGAAACGGTACTCAGCTTGAATGTATTAATTGTGCAATCTGTATTGATGCATGCAATGCCACTATGACCAATATTAACAAACCCAAAGGTCTAATCAGGTACGCATCGGAAAAGATGATAGCTGAAAGAAGCAATTGGAAATTTAACATCAGAATTGGGTTTTATTCATTTGTTCTGATATTGCTTTTAGGATTGATCTCCTATTTGCTTTTTAATCGAATGGATGTTGAAACTACTATCTTAAGAGCTCCCGGAATGTTATTCCATGAGACTGATGATGGCAGGATAAGTAACCTTTACAATATTAAGTTTGTTAACAAAACCAATGAGGAAATTCCGATAGACATAAAACTCACGTCCCATGTTGGTGAGATAAATATAATTGGTGATGAGATTGTTCTTAAAGAACAAACCTTGGGTGAAAACGTGTTTTTTGTATACATTGATAGAGAAGATATTACAAAGTCTAATGAGACTATTACTATAAGTATATTTATTGAGGATGAATTATTGGAAGAGATTAATACATCATTTGTCGGACCATAATAATGTGAAATGCCAATACTGTTTTTATTAGTAAGAGGAAACTAAATGGACCTGATTTTAAAATCAAATAGGAATCATTAACTTTATTTTATGTAAATTGTTTATACTAACAATTAATAAGCATAATGATGAAAATAACTTTTAACTGGGGAACAGGCATCTTTATTTTTTTGATGATTTTTCTTATAACGATTTTTTCATTTATCTACTTTTCTTATCAGCAACAAACTGACCTTGTTGAAGAAGATTATTATCCAAAAGAAATTGAGTATCAAAAACAGATTGAAAAGATGAATAACCTAAAGTTGCTTGGGGAAGAGATAATTGCTGATAAAACCAGCGAAGTGGTTGTTCTTTCATTCCCAGATGCTCATAAGGATAATATCAAGGGTAAAATATTTATATACAGGCCATCGGATGCAGCCCTTGATACCGAAATGGAAATTGTTGCTGATGAAAACAACCAACAGCTCATCGCTACAAATAACTTTAAAGATGGCAAATTCATTTTTAAGATCAACTGGACATCAGAGGGAAAAGAGTATTATCAAGAAATAGTGTACGTTAAATGGAACTAATCTCAGCATTAACTATCGGACTAATAGGAAGTTTTCATTGCATTGGAATGTGTGGTCCTATTGCCATTGCTTTACCATTAAAGAATAATTCATGGTTTACTAAGTTTTTCTCAGCAGCATTATATAACCTTGGCAGATCCGTTACCTATGGTGCAATGGGTGCCATATTTGGTTTGTTAGGAAAAGGGTTTCAACTGATAGGAGTTCAACAATGGGTGTCTATCGCTATGGGTATTATAATGATCCTTTCTGTATTTTTCCCATTGATTTTCAGGAAGCATATCAATGCTGATGGATTTGTTGCAAAATGGGTTGGGAAATTAAAATCCTCATTTAAAAAATTATTTTCCATAAGGTCTTATATGTCTCTCTGGGTAATTGGCCTGCTAAATGGTCTCCTTCCCTGTGGACTTGTATATATGGCATTAGCCGGTGCAATTGTAAGTGGTAATACAATTCATGGGGCTGTCTATATGATTGTTTTCGGACTGGGAACACTGCCAATCATGTTAAGTGTCTCGCTCATTGGTAACATTGTAAGCCTGAAGTTTAGAAATAAGATCAGAAAGATCATACCAATATTCATAGTTATTATTGGGATACTGTTTATTTTAAGAGGAATGAACCTTGGTATTAAATATATCAGCCCTGAAATAGTCAAAAAGGAAATCGTTGAGGTAAACTGCTGCCATTAGTTTGGCTTATTACCAGCTACCGCCGGCACCACCGCCGCCGAAACCACCGCCACCGAAACCTCCGAAGCCTCCGCCTCCTCCGAAGCCTCCACCTCCAAAACCTCCGGAGCTACCTCTTGATCCACTACCCATCATACTTCCCAGCCAGAGTGCGGTCCATAATGAGGCATTACTTTTCTTTCCTCCTGTTGTATATGACCTGCGTGATGTACGAATGATCATTATATAAATGATCAGCATTACTATGAAAGGTACAAGGTATCCAAAAGGTGAACCACCGGTTTTTTTCGCATATTCATCGGATGAATACTCTCCTGCTGCAAGCGACATCAAAACATCGGTGCCGGCATTAAGTCCTCCGTAATAATTATTATTCTTGAAATACGGGATCATCTCATGATCGGTAATACGATTTGCAATGGCATCCGGAATGGCGCCTTCCAGTCCGTAGCCTATGGCGATCTGGATCTCTCCACTTTGATTTGAGGTTTTAGGCCTTAATACTATGACAATCCCATTATCAAATCCTTTTTGGCCAACACCCCATTTTTCTCCTATAAGATCAGCAAATTCTGCCTTGGTATATCCATTAAAAGAATTCACTATTACTATGGCAATCTGGTTGGAAGTAGTATCGTTAAATGCAAGCAGTTTACGTTCGAGTTTGTTTATCTCTGATCCGGAAAGAGTGCCAGTGTAATCATTTACAAGTCGCGGAGGATTGGGCTTTTCCGGAATTTCCTGGCTGATTCCACTCAGTGTCAGAAGACCTAACAGAATAGAAAACAGCATAATTTTTTCGTGTATTTTTTTCATGCTATCTTTTATTTGTCTCCGAATGATATTTCATCAGTCAATTCATTTACATCATCGCTCTGATATGGAAAATGCTCCTTAAGATAATTCCCTACAGTTGTAATTGCATTTGCCAGTCCTTCTGTGAATTCTTCCTTTCGGAAATGATTAAGCATGTCAAATTTTAATTGTTCCCAGAAATCTTCAGGAACAACTTCATTTATCCCTTTATCACCAAGAACAGCAAATTTTCTGTTTTTAACGGCCAGGTAAAACAGTACACCGTTATTGAGTTCTGTTTTATTTACTTCCAGTCTGTCAAAAACATAAGAAGCTCTTTCCAGAACATCACCTTTACATTTATTTTCAATATGCACCCTGATCTCTCCTGAGGTCTCTAGTTCAGCATTCATAATTGCCTGCTTGATCTCATCCTTTTGATCAACGGTGAAAAAACTCTGGGCATTCTTTCCCATGGCTATAATATTTAGTTAGCAATTAAAAAACCTAGAATTTTACTTCAGGTGCTTTTTCAGCTCCTTCTGTCGCTTTAAAATATGGTTTTTCTTCAAATCCGTAAATTCCAGCAAAAAAGCTCTGTGGGATCTTCCGGATATAAGTATTATATTCTCTTGTTACTTCATTGAACTTCCTTCTTTCATTTGCAATACGGTTTTCTGTTCCTTCAAGCTGAGCCTGAAGATCAAGAAAGTTCTGGTTTGCTTTCAGATCAGGATATCGTTCAACAACTACCATCAAACGTGATAAAGCAGATGAAAGTGCATCCTGTGCCTGCTGGAACTGTTGAAGTGATGCAGCATTTAAGTTCGTAGGATCGATATTCACAGAAGTAGCTTTCGATCTTGCTTCAATAACCTGGGTAAAGGTCTCCTGCTCATGTTCAGCATAACCTTTAACGGTATTTACAAGATTAGGTATAAGGTCGGCACGACGCTGGTATACATTTTCAACCTGCGACCATTTTTCGTTTACCTGTTCTTCCATAGCAACCATCTTATTGTTGATGTTGATCGAATAAAGAAGAAGTATTCCTCCGATTATAACTATAAATGCTATTACGGATAATAGGGCGATTAACCAAGGTTTCATGGGGGATAGGTTTTTGTTTGTAATAAATGATGGTCTAATATAGTAAATATTGTGATAATAAGATACCGGATGCCAGATTCCGGTATCCGGCAACTGGTATCAGGTATCTGGCATCAATTTTATTTGATTAAGCTCAGGCTTCTTTTGACAAATGCAGTAAGTTCCTCTCCCTTTAACAGATTCTGACTCAGCAATGCCAGATCATAAACCTGCTTCACCATCTCATCCTGTTTTTCTTCTTTCTTTTCATCCAGGATTTTAATTAAGAGCGGATTGTTTGAATTTGCAATAAGATTGAGTTGCTCAGGCATATCTCCCATGCCAAACATACCACCGCCACCACCAAGAGCCGACATATCTTTCATCCTTCTCATAAATTCAGGACGGACGATCAGTAATGGTTGTTCTGTTTCACTTAAGCTCTCAAAAACAACATTGAATTTCTCTTTGTCGATGTTTTTTTCGATAACTTCTTTTAAAGTTTCTTTTTGTTTGTCATCAAGTTTAGATGGTAATTCATCCTTGCTTTCAATCAGTTTGTCAATGATGTCTGCATCCACTCTTTTGAACTGGCTGTCACCGAATTTTTGTTCAAGGGTGTTGATAAAGTGATTGTCAAGTATTCCATCCATTAACAGAACATCATATCCTCTTTCCTTGCAAGCCTCAATATATGAGTGCTGTTCTTCGGTATCGCTTGTATAAAGGTAAACCAGTTGTTTGTCTTTATTGCTTTGTTTAGCTTTAATATGATCTTTATATTCCTTGAAAGTAAAATATTTATTTTCAATATTTTTAAAGAGATAGAATTTCTCAGCTCTTTCATAGAATTTTTCTTCAGTGATCATACCGTATTCAATAAATACCCTGATATCATCCCATTTAGCTTCAAAATCCTTGCGGTTTTTCTTGAATAGTTCTTCGAGCTTATCTGCAACTTTTCTCATTATATAATTGCTGATCTTTTTCACATTTGCATCAGACTGCAGATATGATCTGGATACGTTCAGAGGAATATCCGGCGAATCGATAACACCATGTAATAATGTTAAAAATTCAGGAACGATCCCTTCTACTGAATCTGTAACAAAAACCTGGTTGCTATATAGCTGAATCTTGTTTTTCTGGACTTCAATTTTTTCCTTAACCTTTGGGAAATAGAGTATTCCAGTGAGGTTGAAAGGATAATCCACGTTAAGATGTATCTGGAACAATGGCTCTTCGAATGTCATCGGATAAAGCTCACGATAGAAACTTTTGTAATCTTTATCTTTACATTCTGCAGGAGGCTTTTTCCATAAAGGATCAGTGTTGTTGATGATCCTTGGCTTTTCAACTTCAATGGTTTTGTCATTACCATCTTTGTCTTTTTCACCTTCAACAGTTTCTGTTACTTTTTCCATTCCAAACTGTATGGGAACAGGAAGGAATTTGCTGTATTTTTTCAGAAGTTCAAGAATTCTGTATTCTTCCAGGAATTCTGATGATTCTTTGTCAAGATACAGAATGATCTCTGTCCCTCTGCCTTGCTTGTCATTCTCAGTCATCGTATATTCAGGACTGCCATCACATTCCCATTTTACCGCTTTGGTGCTTCCGCCTTTTTTATATGTTTTGGTAAGTATTTCAACCTTATCAGAAAACATAAATGAAGAGTAGAAGCCCAGTCCGAAATGCCCAATAATAGCATTTCTTTCCGCTTCACTCTTGGTTTTGAATTTCTTTACGAATTCTTCGGCGCTGGAGAAGGCTATCTGGTTGATGTATTTGTCAACCTCTTCAGCGTTCATACCAATACCGCGGTCGGTAACTTTAAGTGTTTTGTTCTTTTTATCGAGTTCAACTTTGATGGTAAGATCACCCAGCTCACCTGAGAATTTCCCTATAGATGCAAGTGTTTTAAGCTTTTGTGTTGCATCCACTGCATTTGAAACCAGTTCCCTGAGAAATATCTCATGTTCTGAATAAAGGAACTTTTTGATAATAGGGAAAATATTTTCCGTTTGTACATTGATTTTTCCTGTCTGCATAGTATCTGCTAATTATGTTTTTTCAGGATTGTGTCAAAGGATATGCCAAGGCGTGTGATGGTGACATTTTGTCGGGAAAGAAAGTGATACCGGAATCCGGATTCCGGATACCGGATACCGGTTCTGGGTACTAGGCACTTAGTTCTGGGGCTGAATTGCAAGATTGCTGGCTTTGTACAAGCTTTTCTGAATTTCTTTGTCTGAACTCTTTTGTCTGAATTCATTACTTTTGTGCCATGAACATTCAAACCCGAAAACTCCTCAAGGAATTCGAAGCCGCTTTCCTGGATGAAAAGCTTGTTAAGCTAACCTTTAGCAAACCCAGGAATAAAATCAGTGACCTTCTGAACATTTACATCAGGACTGTTGAGATAAAGTCTGAAAGATTGTTGTCCTTTGTTTATCATCATAAAAATAAGGATGTAACAAAGAATTTCACATTGCAGGAAGCTAAATCTGTCGTCAATGATATTTTTAAATACAAGACCTTCCTGCAGGCCAATCTATTTACAACTGTAAAGGATTATGAACTTAGGATAAGCAAGACAAATGAAGCCCATATCAAAGAAAAGGCAGCAAGCATTACTGAGATTCAGGATTTACAGCATGATAAAAAGAAGAAAAGGTGGATAGATACAAGAAATAATACTTATTTGATGGAACTGGGTGTGCTGGATATGAACTATCAGCTTATTCCTTCGATGGCTGATAAATTTAAACAAATACAAAAGTATATTGAGATCTTTGATGGTTTGCTGAATAAATTAGGTGACAGAAAAGAATTGACGATAGCCGATATGGGATCCGGTAAAGGCTACCTGAGTTTTGCCTTATATGATTACCTTGAAAATGTAAGGAACATCAAAGTGAAGATGAAAGGAATCGACAAAAGGAAAGAACTTGTAAAAAGCTGCAACGATATTGCCAGAAAGTCAATGTTTAAAGCATTGAAATTTGAAACAGGTAGTATCAACGATTTTAAAGATGAAGCGGTGGATGTTTTAATCGCATTACATGCGTGTGATACAGCAACCGATGATGCTATTTATGCAGGAATTTCAATGAATGCAGATCTGATCCTTTGTGCTCCATGCTGTCATAAGCAGCTGCGAAAAGATATGGAAGCTGACAGCTCAACAAATCCAATGATAAAATATGGTATTTTGGAAGAGCGTCAGGCTGAAATACTTACCGATACTATCAGAGCACTCATCCTAAATAAGCATGGATATGAAACCAATGTTTTTGAGTTCATCTCTTCTGAGCATACTGCAAAAAATCTGATGATCTCATCCATAAAGTCGAAAAAGAAATTCAATTTAGAAGAAATTGAGAAAGAAATTAATAACCTCAAAAAACAATTTGGGGTAAAAGAACATTATTTAGAAAAACTAATTCAATAAAATCTCAATAATCAAATTGCAAATCTGCAGAAGTTAACATTCTGCAGTTTGAGATTTTGAATTTGTTTTTTGGAATTTGCCTGGAGTTTGTAATTTATTATTTGAAATTTCATACTTGACTTTTGCTTGGAATTTATAATTTATAATTTAGTGCTTATTAAATATGATTGGAACCATAGTAAATATTCTAGCCGTAATCGCAGGAGGTGTAATAGGTTTACTTATCCGGTCAAAACTTCCTGATAGGTTTATAAAGATTGTTTTCCAGGTGATGGGATTATTTACCATTTTCCTGGGAATATGGATGGCATTAAAAACCAGTAATTTCCTTTTATTGGTTGGTAGCCTGGTTTTAGGTGCTGTTTGCGGAGAGCTTATTGATATAGATAAATACCTGAAAAGGTTCAGTGACTGGCTTCGGGCTAAAACGAAGATCAAGGAAGGGAAGTTCTCAGAAGGGCTTGTTACTGCTTTTCTTCTTTATTGTATGGGTTCTATGACAATTCTTGGTGCCATAGAAGAAGGTGTAAACAATGATCCTAATCTTTTACTGGTCAAATCATTGATGGATGGTATATCTTCCATTGCTTTGGCCTCAGCACTTGGAATAGGAGTGATATTTTCAGTAATTCCTATGCTTTTATATCAGGGTGGACTTACTGTATTTGCAAGTTCAGTAAGTGTATTTTTCACAGACCCAATTGTTAATGATCTTAGCGCAACTGGAGGTATCCTACTGATTGGCCTTGGTATCAATATACTTGAGATCAAGCAAATTAAGGTAATTAATATGATACCGGCATTGGTGTTTGTTGTATTATTGAGCTTTTTATTCTAGAAAGGAAAAAAATTTAAATTCCAAAATGCAAATTACAAACTCCAAGCAAAAAACAAATCTCAAAAATTAATAACAAACCTGCCGAAGTTAGTATTTTACACTTTTAAGATTTTGAATTTGTTTTTTGGAATTTGCTTGGAGTTTGTAATTTATTATTTAAAATTTCATGCTTGATTTTTGCCTGGAATTTGTAATTTGATTTTTGATGCTTAGAATAAATATTTTTCCTATTTTAGCCCTGACGATTCACAAACCGATTAAACAACAAATCTTATGGATAATATAGAATGGGGAAGCTTACCTTTCGGATATTTCAAAACCGATTATAATGTCAGATGTTACTATAGAAACAACCAATGGGGAGATATTGAAGTTTCATCTTCTGAATATGTTTCAATACACATTGCTGCCACATGCCTGCATTACGGACAGGAAGCATTTGAGGGGCTAAAAGTTTTTAAAGGTAAAGATGGCAAGAACAGGGTTTTTCGCTGGGAAGAGAATGCTAAAAGAATGAGGCAGTCAGCGGATGGGATCATGATGGCTGCTGTACCTGATGAGGTGTTTAAAGAAGCTATGTTTAAGGTAGTAAAGCTTAATGAGAAATATATTCCACCTTATGGAACAGGAGCAGCATTATATATAAGGCCATTACTTATTGGAACGGGCCCTCAGGTGGGTGTATCTCCTGCCGATGAATATATGTTCATGATCTTCGTCGGACCGGTTGGTCCATACTTCAAGGAAGGATTCAGTCCGGTTAAAATACAATTAGTTAGAGATTATGATAGGGCTGCTCCACAGGGAACAGGACATATTAAGGTGGGTGGAAATTATGCTGCCAGCTTGAGACCAGCTGCCAGGGCAAAGGAAGAAGGTTATGCTTCAGTATTATTCCTTGACTCAAAAGAAGGACAACATATTGATGAAGCTGGTCCTGCAAACTTCTTTGGGATTGTTAAAAATCATTATGTTACTCCTGATTCAGAAACCATACTGCCATCTATTACTAATATGAGTTTAAGAACACTCGCTGAAGATATGGGCATGGAAATTCATCATCGCCCGGTACCGATTCAGGAACTGGAGGATTTTGATGAAGTGGGTGCCTGTGGGACAGCTGCTATAATTTCTCCAATAAGTTTGATCTACGACAGAGAAACAGGACAGGAATACAAATACTGTGAGAATGGAAAAGCAGGCCCTGTTTCTACCAAACTATATAATAAATTAAGAGCTATTCAATATGGTGAAGAGCCTGATCCTTATGGTTGGGTAACGATTATTGAATAGAATTTATTTTATTAATACCTCTTCCATTTCTTTCTGTAGTTGCATTGCTTTCTCCCTGGCCACTTCAGCGAACTTTTCTGTTTGGTCTGCAAAAATTATTCCTCGTGAGGAATTAACGATAAGTCCACAGTTTTTGTTAAGTCCGTACTTAGCAACCTCAGTTAAGCTGCCTCCCTGGGCACCTACGCCAGGAACTAACAGGAAGTGATCCGGGATAAGTTTTCTGATGTCTGCCAGCATTTCAGCTTTAGTAGCACCAACTACATACATCATGTTTTCATCTGTAGCCCATTTTTGTGAAGTTTGGATCACCCTCTCATAGATTTTCTCTTTAGAGCCATTAATATCCAGCATCTGAAAATCATCTGAACCTTTATTTGAAGTTAAAGCAAGAAGTATTACCCATTTGTTTTCGAAAGTAAGGAATGGTGAAACAGAATCTTCTCCCATATAAGGTGCAACAGTTATTGCATCAAAATCCAATTTGCCGAAAAATGCCTGTGCGTATTGTTTGGATGTATTCCCGATATCACCTCTTTTTGCATCTGCAATTGTAAATATTTTATCAAATTTTTTGAGGTAATTAATTGTTTTCTCAAGGCTCTCCCATCCTTTTAATCCATTGCTTTCGTAAAAAGCAAGGTTTGGTTTATAAGCTATGCAAAGATCATGTGTTGCATCTATTATGGCTTTATTAAAAGCAAATACCGGATCTTTTTCCTTCATCAGATGTTTTGGAATCTTATTGATATCACTATCCAATCCAACGCATAAAAAAGACTTTTTCTCTTTTATGATCTTTATAAGTTTAGCCTTGTTCATATGATTAATTTTCTGATTTTATCCCTCTTTGAGCTCTGCTTTAAGTCTTTCTGCATTCTCAGCGATCTGTAATTGATCAATTAATTCATCAATACTACCATCAATAATATTTTGAAGATTGTATAATGTCAAATTGATTCTGTGATCTGTAACCCTTCCTTGCGGCCAGTTGTAGGTGCGGATCTTTGCTGAACGGTCACCGGTTGATACCATAGTTTTACGCTTTGATGTGATATCGTCCAGGTACTTTTTATATTCCATCTCGTATATCCTGGAACGTAAAACCGTTAAAGCTTTCTCGTAGTTCTTGATCTGAGATTTTTGATCCTGACAAGTAACTACTATATTAGTAGGAATATGCGTTAATCGAATCGCAGAATAGGTTGTGTTCACAGATTGTCCTCCCGGGCCGGATGAGCAATAAGTATCTTTTCTTATATCTTCCTGTTTTACTTCCACGTCAAATTCTTCGGCTTCAGGAAGTACTACAACTGATGCTGCTGAAGTATGTACTCTTCCCTGTGTTTCAGTTCTTGGAACCCGCTGTACACGATGCACTCCTGATTCAAATTTCAAACGGCCGTATACATTATCACCCTTGACGTTGAAAACAATCTCTTTAAATCCCCCGACAGTTCCTTCGGTAGATCCAACCATTTCGATCTTCCATTTTCTGTCTTCGCAATAGTGTGTATACATCCTGAACAGGTCTCCGGCGAATATACTTGCCTCATCACCTCCTGTGCCGGCACGTATTTCCACAATGGCATTTTTTCTGTCTTCAGGATCTTTTGGGATCAGCATAAACTTGATCTTCTCTTCCATCTTGTTTCTTTGTCCGATAAAAGTATCAAGTTCCTCTTTAGCCATGGCTCTGAACTCATCATCTTTCTCGGTTTTCAGAAGCTCTTTGGTTGACTCTATATTCCCCATTACATCCCTGTATTTCAGATAAGCTTCAACTATAGGTTCTAGCTCTTTAAAATCTTTGTTGAGCTGGATATATTTCTTCATGTCCGACATGGCTGACGGATCATTCATCTCATCCTGAATGCTTTTGTATCGATTGTATATTCCTTCGAGTTTATCGAGCATGCTTGTTTTAATTTGGGGGCAAAGATAATAAAAATCGTGACGTCCCGCCAGGTCGGGATAAACTGTAACGCGTGACGCGTGACTGGAAAGGCTAGTAGAAGAATTCCCCTTTTTCAGACTTTATTGTCAGCTTTTTAGTTTCAGCTTTATCAACTCTGCCAATAACTCTTCCTTCTATATTATAGGATTCTGCTACTCTTATAATAGCATCGGTAATATCTTCAGGTACGTAAAGTTCCATCCTGTGGCCCATATTAAATACCTTGTACATTTCTTCCCAGGATGTTCCGGATTCTTCCTGAATTAATTTAAAGAGTGGGGGAGTGGGGAATAAATTGTCTTTAATGATATGAACCTTATCTGCAAAGTGTAAAGCCTTGGTCTGAGCTCCTCCACTGCAATGTATCATCCCATGAATTGAGCTTCTGTGTTTGT
>CAZDWF010000058.1:0-21765 GCA_964508895.1 uncultured Bacteroidales bacterium | reverse complement strand
ATTCCTCGCTGCTGCAACTATTTTCGTGCCTCTGTGAGCCATTTCTACTACCAGAGCCCTTCCGATACCTGATGATGCTCCTGTGATGATTACAATCTTGTCTTTCATGTATGATATTTTATTCAAAATTACGGATAAAATTAGCAATTCACGAATACTGATCACAAGATCACCTTTTCCGGCCAGGGATCAAATTTTGAAGTACCCCAGAGTTTATTGATATAATCAATGGAGAAATAATCTTCAAAGGCATGAATCCAGTATGTCCCTTTGTCTGTCAGAGTAATTTGATCACTACCATTGTTTAAAAAGCCTAATTGGTTCAGTATTCTCATATGTATCCCATATTTCTTTTCAAAACTTACATTAAATCTATTCAGAAAATCGCTTTTCCTGAACTTTGTTTCATAGATCCGCCAATAAAGCCAGGCGGCCATCTGCATTTTCTTTGTAAGATTTATTGATAGTGCAATGGGAGATCCTTCTTCCTGAACAGTCTTAATATATTCAGCCACGCTAAATGTGTTAATATAAAAAATGTTTTTCAAATAAGAACTTCCGCTGGCACCCAGTCCCAGGTATGATGGTACAGTCACGGAGCAGTATTTATCAACTCCTTTTTTTGTAAATGCCCATACAGAAGATCGTTCAAATCCTGAATCATAAAATATACCTTCGAGTATTTTAAGAAAGCTTCTTCGGCGAAACATTGTGGACAGTGCATTAGCATTTTTATTATTTTCTCTGCCCATACGGGTATAAGAAAACCTGAATAACGGATAAGTAGCCACCTGCTGAACACCAAGATCCACCATTTCACGAGCTGCCTGTTCAACCTCAAATTTAGTTTGTCCTGGTAAATCAAAAATATAATCAATATTGACACACTCAAAATTTCTTCCAACAGCTCTTTCAACATTCTTCTTGACCTCGTTCACAGTGTAAGTCCTCTCAATTGCTTTAAGATGTCTGTCCTGCAGTGCCTCAATACCAATACTCAGGTATTTTACACCCATTGCCTCTATGAAATTAAGGTTTTCATGTGTCAGGTGATTGGGATGACTTTCCATATGTATCTGGCATTGCATATTAAAACGTTTGTAAATGTGGCTGATCATTTCTTCAATGCCCTTTCCCAACATAGTAGTTGGAGTGCCGCCACCAATATAGAAATTCGTAACCGGCTTATTGCCCAGCACAGGTGCATAGAGATCTATTTCTTTTATAAGCGCTTTTACATAGTTCTGAGATGCCTCCTCGCTATATATTTCTTTATTATACGGGCAATAGGGACAAATCTGGTTACAAAATGGAATATGCAGATATATTCCCACTTCATCAATATCTCTTAAGTTTTCCCCAATTAAATCACTACAGGGAATACTATTATGAAACAACATTTCATTTTGACCGCTAAAGTGCCTGCTTATTCTTTTTCTTAGAAAGCCAGAAACCATAATTATTACTTCTTTAATTTTTATTTATTGATGTTGAATTATTACAAATAGTTTTTGCATACCCGGAAAGCTTATGCATGAACTTAATTGCCTCCTTTTGTGCTTGGTTTATATACAGTTTTGTCAGCATTTTCTCTGTCAAGACACATTCCTGGTAATATTCCATTATGTAATATTCCTCTTCACTCCTAAGTTTAAAAAAACCTGAAGAAGATGTTATCTCCGGCATAAGGGAACTGTTGTTTATACTTGATAATAAGTTAAATTCAACTGTTTTGTTTTCTTTATCCAGCACTCTGAACCAGATTGATTCATTTTTTAATAACCCCAGTGTCTGATATGTAAAACTTATTTTATTCCAGTTATTTCCACTATCAATCAATATAACTTCCGTTGCTTCACGGTTAAGAGCCTTTACATGCTTATACTCAAACGAGATTGCCAATAAACATTCCGCGTTCGAGTCAACTCTGAAACTTCCGTAAAATGTGTAACTTGAATCGCTTTGAGTAAAGATGTAATTAATGTCATTAAGTTCTTGTGCAACAAGACTTAATGACATTAATACAAATACAAACAATATTTTAATTTTCCTGAATAACATCTCAGCTCCTTCAAATTTATTTACACGTTATCAAAAATATTTAAATGCATTAAAAATTGCTCCCGGTTTAAGTTTCATCGTCTGATCAATTTCAGCATAACTCAAATAACCACAATCTGCACAGGTTTTTCCATTATTGTTATCGGTGCAGCAATTGAAGTAGTTACCTTCATCATAAATAACACAACTTTCTATGTTTTTCTTCCAGTTATTTCTAATAGCTGATTTTAAACCCGGTTTAGAGTTTAAAATTTTATAGCGCTTTTTTAACTCAAGCAATTCCAATAAAACATCCTTCCTGATTGATCTGTCAATGAATAATTCATCATAACCGTAATAAGGTGTATGAACGTAAAAGAAGGTCCCTTTTACCTGTGGGATTTTATCAACATATTGCAAAAACTCTTCCACTACAGACTTACTTAGCGAGTTAATAGTATAGTTGATGAAGATTGAAGGATGATGAGACTTTCTAATATTGTTTATTATCCTTTCAAAGGACTCACCTCTTAAGTAATCATGAACTTCTCTGGTACCATCAATACTAACGAAGATTGTATTCGCCCCGGATTCGAGACTTATTGTTCCGTTTGTATAAATAATTAGCGTATAAAACCCCTTATTCATGGCGTAATTCACTATATCTTCAACAGCATATGAATTATCCTTCCAAAGAAAAGGCTCCCCCCCTGTCAGTATTATACTTCTCCCTCCTTTTGAATAGAAGTCATCAATTACCTTAGCTGCTTCGTTAAAACTCATGCTCCACTCAGGCCTTTTAATTACTGCGCAGTGACTACAATTCAGATTACAGTTGGTATGAAGTGTAAGTCCAAGTATAAGAGGATCGGCTTTTCCGAGAAGCCAATATTTTGACAGATACTTTATTCCATAGATAAAATGTTTCATCTGTGGTTAAAATGATGATATATAAATTTACGAAAATCAGGGCTAAAGTCAAGGGGTTTTCTTGTTTTGAAGGTCAGGATCGTTTGTTAAAGTCTTTGCTATTTCTTTATTGTATTCAAATCTCGCCAATATGAAACCATTATTCCAAGTTCTTCTCTCGCACTTTCAACTCCAGGAAAACCGTCTTGTTGTTTAGACAGTTCAACCATTTTATCAGCCATCTCAGAATAGCCATTATCCCCTTTGGTTCTTGTAGAACTAAAAATCACTGCGCAATATGGGGGCTTAGGCGTTTTTGCTATCATAGTTTTATCTTAATATTTTATTTACAGTTTTAAGTGGTATCCCACTCTTTTCTGAAATTTGTTCTACGGTTAATCCATTGTTAAACTTATTTGCAACAAATACTTCCAAAGGTTCTCCAATTTCAATTAAGTGTTTATCTGGGTCTAAAAAACGCATTGTCCGTTGCCCCCACGGTTCTTCATGGATTTTATGTATAAATTCAGTTTTTTCTTTATTCAATTTCTTATATGCTTCTTCAAGCAAGTCTGTTTCAAAGTATAATTCAAATCGATTTGATATTCCTTTTGTTTCCAGTTTTTTACTTATATCATGCTCTGGTGGAATTTCCCAAATTGTTAATCCACTCTTTAAAATCACATTTTTTCCAAAATCATGTTCAATTTCTTGGCTAAGAATACGGACGTAAAAATCCTTCGCTATTTCTACATTTTTTACAAATATTACTGATGAATGAAATTTCATAATTTTTCGATTTTGCACTATGTTTATTTACTGCTAGCATCTTCAAACTCAGCACTACCAGCCAAATGCACCATATTTATTATTGTAACACGTTTACCTTTTCTCTATCAATTTCATTTAAATTGGAATAATAAAATTATAAACAAAAGCCTAAACTCAGATAATATAATTCCGGATATCCGATTCCCGACCGAAAAATAAAATTTTCACCCGGTTTTTGAAAGCGATAACCTAAAGTAAATGCAGGAATAAATTCTTGATAGTCATGATTTTTTGTGCCACCTGTCAGCGCTGAGGTTACTGTTTCTGTACCGTCTAAACACCTGACACCCAAACCAAATTCGAGAAATGAATTTTTCTTACCAACTAATCCTCCAAATGTTGATAAGTAACTCGTTCCTTTAACACTGCTCGTATGAAATAAACCGGTCATAAGTCCTTCATATTTTTCTGTCCCTACACTAATCCTGATAAATATTGATTGTATTACTGGATGTTTGTTGCCCCAAATCATGCGTTCAAAATTGCCATTAATAAAGCTATAAATTGCTCCAAAAGTTCCCCCTGAGAAATAAAATGCATTTTTTTTAAGCTCCGGTTGAATTGTTCTTTCATCTTCAGATTTTATAATATCTGAACTAGCTTCCTGGCTTAGGGAATTACTTATCAGAAAAATAAAAGATAAGATAAAAAGTGTTATTGATTTTATGATATTCATTTCACTATATCTTGATGTGTTACAACGTTCCCGGGGTATGAAGCGTCTCGTCTTCATTGTTCATCCACGCATTTAATATGCTTAGGAGAATGACGAGATGATTTATACCCTGTGTTATGCACTGTGTTTTGTTTAGTTTTTAACTAATTTATGTCTACTCACCCAGTTGTTTGATTTTATTTCCACTATATATATACCTTTTGCAAGGCTTGATAAATCGACTTTATTAGAAGTAACCTTTTTAAGTAGTATATTTTGCCCAATCTGATTATAAATGACAATATTAATATCCTCATTAAAATCTATTTTGTCAATATAAATAAAATTTGATGCTGGATTCGGGTAAATTTTAATTGGCAGACTACCATTGAATTCTGTTATGCCGACCCCACAAGCTGCTTCTACTTCTTGCTGATTATTGCACCCATTGGCATTATCATAAATGGCAACTGTTCCACCTGGACTGGCTAAATAATCACAAATACTTTGCACTGCACATGATGATAAAGAAGAGTTCTCGTAAATTTGCAAATCAAGGATGGACGCTGCATCTATATTGTCTATGCCTGTGAGGCTTGTGAGAGCATTATTTCGATTAATAGAGAGCTGTTCCCATATAGATGTTAAGCCTTCAAGACCAGTTAAACTTGATAGTGAAGGATTAGAAAGAATATCTATGCCGCCCCCAATATCATTTACATTGTTCAATCCAGTTAAACAAGTTAGTAAATTGTTATATGCAATAGAAAGTCCTCCACCGACATAAGACACACTGTCTAATCCAGTTAAATCAGTTATTAGAGGGTTATCCCAAATTGAAATTAATCCACCTACGGATTTAAGACTTCCAAATCCTTCTAAATTTGTTAATGTTAAATTTGAACTAATTTGAAGGACACCACCAATTGACGTAACACTGTCAAGCCCTGATAAGCTTGTCAATGCAAAGTTTCCATTAATTGTAAAATGCCCATCGATAGCTGTTAAAACATTTAAGTTAATTAAATTAATTATGTCAGAACCCCATATTAAAACATCCCCTTCAATTTGAGTACAGTTGGGGTAGTTAATTTGGAAGCTGTCTATCTCGACTTGTGTGGAAAATGTAATCCCATTTGGTAGGCAGGACTGTGAATTTAAGAGGCTTGGAAGAGATAATAAGATAATTATTAAAAATCGTTTCATAATGTAATTTGGTTTAATTCAACATAGTGCACAACTATTAATTAGAATCAATAACTCCAATCCGCCAATATTAGTGGGTGGAGTTAATTAATTCCACCATCACCATATGCGACAGTGGAGTTCACTCATTATTAATATTAAACGTCAATTCAAACAAATATATTAATTTAATCTCTATATATCACGTGTGTTGAGAACTATTGTCAAACGAGTTGTTAACAATAGAAAGCAAGAAAATGGGATATGATATTGGAAGGAATATGCTTCCTGGCACCAGGTGCTTGGTACTAGGCACTGGGTCGGTAGTGAAGATTTTAGCTTTTGTGTCTCTGAGCTAAAACAGCTCTGTTATACGCAATAATCCACGACAGTTTCGTCACCTTAAAGTCAGCTAAAGTCGCGTAAAGTATTTAAAGTTATGCGTGGAGCTGGTTAAAAAGGTCGAAAAGGGAGTGGATCTTTTGTTTTGCGTAGATGATTGTATTCTTTACTATTCTTTTGCCGTTATTCCTTATGAAGTCTATTCCGTGCAGAAAAGCTGCTATTATCAATAAAACACCTGCTACGCCCAGTATTAAGAATATTCCATCATTGGCAGATCCTGTGCCTGCATAAACTGATGACGTTGACACTAATAATGTAATGATGAGAAATGTTGATCTTTTCTTCATGCGAGTATGGTGTTTTCACCTTTTAAAAATACAACATTTTATGAAAGAAAGCAATGGGTCTTAATCAACAGGAAAGAGGTTCTCGCAGATAAAAAAGAAGTTCTCGCAGATTACGCGGATTTTCTCGCAGATTTAAAGAACAATTTTTCTCCTAAATAATCATCACTAATTCATTTATAAATAATCAAGATAGTAAGCATTATTTATCTCGCTGATTTTTTTAATGCCACTTTTGATAGAAAACCGCAGAGAATAGCAATCATATATCTTAAATATTAAATCTGAAATAATCTGCGTAATTATACTGTTTCATCATATAAATTTAAATAAGTTCTTATGAAATAATTATTCAACAACAAAATCAATTAATTATCTGCGAGGAAATCTGCGTTATCTGCGAGAACCTCTTTAGAACATCTTTATAATCTGGGTGAACATCCGAAACATTATCCTTTCATTATTCACTAATTTCCTATTTTTGCAATTAGATGCTCACTAACAAAGAAATATTCAAACGTCATCTCGGACTTCCATCAAGTACTCCTCTTGGTATCGAGATCGAAAGCGCCGAAGGTGTTAAACTATTCGGGAAAGATGGTGAGGTCTTTTACGACCTGGTCTCCGGTGTGGCTGTCAGTAATACCGGGCACAGGCATCCTGAGGTGATCAAAGCCATTAAAGATCAGCTTGATAAATACCTGCACCTTATGGTTTATGGTGAAGTGATACAGTCACCCCAGCTGAGATATGCCAAAGCATTATCTGATATACTTCCTGAAAAACTGGATTCAGTGTATTTTGTGAACTCTGGTAGTGAAGCCATTGAAGGTGCGTTAAAGCTTGCCAAGAGATTTACCGGAAGACCTCATATTGTTTCATTCAAAAATGCTTACCACGGTAGCACTGCCGGCGCTTTAAGTATACTCGGTAATGAAAAACTGAAAAATGCTTTCAGGCCATTACCCACCGGCATTATTCAACTTGACTTCAATGATGAAACACAATTAGAGCAAATTGATGAAAATGTTGCCTGTGTAGCTGTAGAATGTATTCAGGCTGAAGCTGGGATCATTCTTCCCGAAAAGGATTTCCTGAAAAAACTCAGGGAAAGATGTGATGAAACCGCTACGCTTTTGATCGTTGATGATGTACAAATGGGGTTTGGCAGGACAGGCAAACTGTTCAGCTTCGAGCATTTTGACATTAGTCCGGATATTCTGTGCCTGGCAAAAGCCATGGGCGGAGGACTGCCCCTGGGTGCGTTTATATCGTCGAAAGAGATCATGGATAGCCTGACCTTCAATCCTGCATTAGGACATATTACCACTTTTGGCGGACATCCTCTTTGCTGTGCTGCAGGATTGGCAAGCATGGAAATTCTCCTGGATCAAAAGCTTTCTGAAAAGGCAAATGGAAAAGGAAAAAAATATGTTGATGCAATGAAAAGCCATCCTGCATTGAAAGAAATACGACAAATCGGATTGATGATAGCAGTAGAAATTAAGGATGGATCAAAAATGCCTTCTTTGCAAAAGGCTTTTGTGGAAAACGGATTGCTTGTCGACTCATTCCTGTTTAACTCTAATGCGTTTCGCATTGCCCCTCCTCTTATTATTGAAGAAAATGAAATATTGACAACAATTGACCTTATTGAAAGATCACTTGAGAAAATCAGCAAATAATGCCAATCTATTTTCTTACAGATGCAATATATTTTCCGCATGCTTCGGAAGCTCTCGAAGACGGATTGCTTGCCATGGGTGGGGATCTTAGCTCAAAAAGGATATTGAAAGCATATGAAAATGGTATCTTCCCATGGTACTCAGAGGGCTCCCCTATCCTTTGGTGGTCAACAGATCCCAGGATGGTTCTTTTCCCTGATGATCTCAAAATAAGCAAGTCGCTGCAACAGGTGATCAACAGCAAGAAGTTTGAAGTACGCTTTGATACAAATTTTAAAGCGGTTATCGATCATTGTTCCATGGTGCCACGAAAAGACCAGGACGGTACATGGATCACCCGGGAAATGCAGAATGCATATTGCAAATTGCATAATGAGGGATTTTGCCATTCTGTGGAAACTTATTATGATGGCAAGCTGGTGGGTGGATTATATGGGATATCAATAGGAAAAGCTTTCTTCGGGGAATCCATGTTCTTCCTGCAAAGGGATGCTTCAAAAGTAGCTCTTTATCACCTGGTTGAGAAATTAAAAGGTTGGGATTTTGAGATCATCGATGCCCAGCAGGAAACTTCTCATATGAAAAGTATGGGAGCACGTTTGGTAGAACGCAGGCAGTTTCTTGATCTGCTTTCCTTAGCTGTGAAATCAGATAGCCATGTTGGTCTATGGTCGTGAATAATTGTCAATTGTCAGTTTTTAATTTTCAGTTTGAAATTTATTTAAAAAAGTTAGAATTGTATAGGGAAATTTTAATGATTTTGGTATTAAGTTTCTCAAAAGAATATTTATATCCAATAAATAAATCGAACAATAAATTAAAAATTAAAAATTAAAAACTGACAATTGACAATAATTAATAGGTATCTCAGGTTAACCCTGCACCCTAAAGCCCTCGCATCCATTCAGGCCGCAAACGTGCATTCTCCGGATCGACGATGGCATCCCTTATCTTTCGAAGCAGATTATCCTTATCACGCCCCAGTATGCCTTTCAGAGCAAGATAATTAGACGCATGATCGCTGCGAAACACTACATTATTCAATTCTGTATTATGCAGAAACAAGCCCAGCTCAGCTAGTAAAGCCTCAATGTCCATGGGTATATATTCTCCGGGAAATCGCTTTTTATAATGATCTTGTCCGTAGGGAAAACTCAACACAAGTGTAGATAAAAATTCAGGGTTTACTTCATTGATAAGCCTTGCAGAATTCACCGCATGCTGATCTGAATATTTTTGTCCGCCCAAACCATTGATGATCATCACAGAGCTTTTTATCCCGGCAGCCTTTGCTTTCAACAAACCTTCAACAGTGGTATCATAGGTTTCACTTTTATTGATCAGCTTCAGCAGCTCATCATCTCCTGATTCTATGCCAACATAAATAAGCTTCAGGCCTAACTCCAGCAGTTCCTTTAGCTCCGTTTCAGATTTAGAGATCAGGTCTCCCGGCAAGGCATATGCTGAGATCCTGCTGACTTTCGGGATATATGTATTCAGTATTTCCAGAATGTTTTTGAGCCTGTCAAACGACAGCACCATGGCATTGCCATCAGCAAGGAAAATTTTGCGGACTTCAGGAGACATTTCCGCAACCGCCCTCACCTCTTTTTCAAATTCTTCAGGATCTTTCACTTTGAATTTCTTTCCAGTATACATTTCGCAGAATGCACATTTGTTCCATGAGCATCCGTATGTCACCTGGAATATCATCGAATAAGCTTCTGATGGAGGCCTGAACAATGGTTCATTATAATTTATCGGTATATGCATATTTACTTCGTTACATCGCTACTTCGTTACATCCTCTCAAACGGATGATCTCTTCCAAAATCAGGATTATAATGTGCACTACTATCCATTTCCTGCACATAGCCATTTGTAAATCCGCTTTCCTGCATGAAACCCACCACTTCATAATACTCTTTCGGGCTTAAAACTCCTGACAATCCGGGAATATCTCTTACATACTGGTTGGGATGATACTGTGACATCAAGGAAACGTGAAGCCCTGCTGATACTTCCTCAGCTATTATTCTCAATACCTCCTTGCTGTTGGTGGTATGCGATGGCAAAACAAGGTGGCGTATCAATATCCCACGCATAAGATATCCTGAATTGTCAACGATAAAAGCATTTCCTATCTGCCTGTACATCTCTTTTAAGGCCATGAGTGCTGTTTCTGGATAATCATGGGCATCAGACAGCTTTTTCGATAAATCGCTCTCAGAGTACTTAAAATCGGGCATATAAACGTCTATTAGTCCTTCGAGCTCTTTTAATGTCTCAATTTTATCGTATCCGTTGGAATTATAAACGTAAGTAAGATCAAGTCCGAGATAATTCAGGGCTTTGATAATAGCTTTCATCTGTGGGATGAAATGTCCCGGTGACACAAAACCCACTATCCTCATATTATAATTCATAAGAATGTAAACAATTTCCCTCAGTACCGACCTGAAATCTCTTTGCTCATGGTGATAATCCCTGCTGTTCTGACTTATCTGGTAGTTCTGGCAATAAATACACTGAAGATTACAATTAGTAAAGAAGATATTACATATCCCATCCGGACCTGAAATTACCGGCTCCTCCCCTTTATGATTGCAAATGGATGAAATGCTGAACCCTGATCCAGCATTGCAATAGCCTTTTTTCTCTGAGAAACGATCGGCATTGCAATTGCGAGGACAGATATTACAGTTCTCCAGGATGTTTAGTTCCTGCAAGAAATGTGCTTCATCGAGACTGTCGATAGCTTTTGTTATTTTATTCCAATTCATTTTTTCAGGTTCTGGGTGCTGGGTTTGCAGTGCAAATTGATTCATTATCACTTTGATTATGTCTTATAATATTTTTCTTGCAACAAACATGCTATCCGCACTTAAGTATTAGTGCCTAGTGCCCAGTACCTAGTACCTTATAACGATTTACTCCTTGCTCCTTGCTTCTTATTTCGCTACATTTGTTTTTCACCCCAAAAATACGGAAATCAATGAAAACAATACTAACTCTTTTCTTCATATTTCTATTCTCAATAGCTTTTACACAGGGATGGTCTATTTCAAAGTCTTTATTCAGCATAGTAATAGACGACTCACTTATATATACTCAGGATTGCAGTTCTAAAAAGGAAGGCGAAAGGATGGTCTTTAAGCTGAAAGAAGGGATAAGCGCAACACTAAGCTCAAAAGAGGATATACTTGGGCAAATCAATTTTCTTGTCACTATAAATAATGCGACATCAGATACCATCACCTTAGAAAACATGGTTCCTTTCGGTGAAAGTTCCGATCATATTTATATCACTTCCACCGGTCCGTGGGCACTGGCTAGGGCAAAGCTATTCAGGCCGGGAAAAGGCCCAATTGGGCTTATCCTTCCTGATAATGCATGGGAGTTGGGCTATGGATCCATAAACGTCGACAATGAAAATTCCATAGCGATGCTGGCCAGGAGAAAAGATGTTGAAAAGGGTAAAAAGCATCGTTATATAAGTTATATATATCCGGGAGGTAGTATTTCGTATAGCCTTTATCAAAGCTTTTATGAAGGTGCCTGGCAAAACGGTCTCAGAAAAGTGTTCAGGGATCACAAGCTCTTTGAAATGAATGCTTTTGAAAATTCCCTTTTCGAAAGAGATGACCTTCGGTGGATAAAAGGAAAATATCTGATAGCACTGCAATTCGCCTGGGACAAGGATTTCTACGACTGGTCAACACAGGAGTATACCATTGAAAATTTCCTGGAAGAAGGTAAAGAGATTTTCGGTGGCTATGATGTATATGGGCTATGGCCTACCTGGCCCCGCCTGGGTGTGGATGAAAGAAACCAGTGGAATATGTTTGAGAGCCTTCCCGGAGGGTTAAATACGATAAAATCCATTTCTCGGGATATGCAGGAAGATGGTACTTCCTTTTTTATATGCTATAATCCATGGGATGAAAGCACCAAAAAGGAAGATCCTTACAAAGGCATGGCCCGCTTGATAGAAGCAACTGATGCCAACGGTGTGGTGTTGGATTGCCATGGCTGGTCGCAGGAAAAATACCAGAGGGCAGCCGACAGCATAAAAGACGGAGTGATCATGTACAGCGAAGGGATGGCTGTGATAAAGGATATGCCCGGGATTATTTCAGGAAGGGTGCATAATGCAATTTATCAATCTCCCCCATTAAATCTTAACAAACTTATAAAACCTGATTTTAGCATATTCAGGGTACTGGAGCCTAAGGATAAGGATTGGAAAAGGGAAATTTGCATTTCCTTTTTCAATGGCTACGGAACAGAGATCAATTATTTTGCTCCGGGAAGGCCTGATGAAACTCTTAAGGATTTTCCATTGCTGGCCAGCACTGTAAGAATACTGAGGGAAAACACTTCAAATTTTCAATCCGAAAACTGGACACCATTGATCAATTCATTGAAAGACAGCATCTGGATCAACAAATGGCCTGTAAAGGATAAAACGCTTTATACCATCTACAGCCTTGTTCCTGAAGGATATAACAATGCCTTGTTTGAAATTGAAAAGAAGGACAATTTTCATTTTGTAAGTCTTTTAAGGCACGAGGAAGTAAATATCAAAGAGGTTGATGGAAAATCTTATGCCATTGCTGAACTGGATGCATTCAACAAATCCTGGATAGGAAGCAGGAAAGAAGGAAGTACGGAATGTATTGCACGTTTACCAGAGATTATTAAAGCAACCATCCTGAATGGGAATTTGCTTATTGAAGCTGAGGAGGTTGATAAGGTGATGGTGTGGGCAGGGGATCCGACTTATCAGGGAGATGCCGGGTACCGGATGCCAGGTACCGGATACCGGATGCCGGATGCCGGAAAGCATAAAGTTAACATTCTGGAGGATTTTGGCGATTACCAGGGGAAGTTTGTGATACAGGCATTTAAGGATAATGAAATGGTGGATGAAAAGATAGTATATCTTGAGGCCGGAACTCCAGAAATGCTTACCAAGGAGGCGGTTCAACCTTTAGGCAAATCCAGGGACATGGTGGTGATTCCTGGTGGAACATATAGGTTCAAAAGTTATAATAACGATCAGTTTATTCCTTATCCTGGAATAAGCGATAGCATAGTTCATCTGAATCCTTTCTATATGGATGTTTATCCTGTTACCAACAAACAATACTATAATTTCATCAAAGCTTCAGGATATATACCAGCCGATACCACAAATTACCTGAAACACTGGAAAGGAGATAAGTTCCCTGAAGACCTGAAGGATCATCCTGTCGTTTATGTTGATGTCAGGGATGCACAGGCTTACGCGAACTGGACAGGTAAACGATTGCCCACTGAAGCCGAATGGCAATATGCGGCCCAGGGAATTGTTCTGTTAAAATGGCCATGGGGCAATGAATTCGACAGCAGCATGTGTAATAATGCCAGTGGTAAGTCAAGCAGTGTTTATGATCATCCTGAAGGAAAAAGTCCTTTTGGTATCCAGGACATGACAGGTAATGTATGGCAATTAACCTCCGATATATACTTCAATGGGAATTATTATTTTGTAATTATGAAAGGTGGTAGCTTTTATATGCCTACATCAAGCTGGTGGTACATACAGGGCGGACCACAAGGATCTGACAGGCAACAGATGCTGTTGCTGGTTAATCCTGGATTAAACAGAAATTCAACAGTAGGCTTCCGATGCGCTAAGGCTGCTGAGTAAGACTGTTATAATACTCCACCACGCGGCACAGGTCTTTGCAAGTTTTAAACCTGAGCTTGTTCTTCTTGATATACCTTCTTATCTCATTTTCGTCGCCTGGAAATGCAGATACTACATACTTGCATTTCAGGCCAACTTCTTCAGCAGGATTTTCTCCCTTTTTAATATAGTAATGCTTACTGATAACACATGAATTATTACTTAAAATAATATAATCCACCCTTTTGTTTACCAGGAGCTTACACTTACCATCATTCAAAACTTCCATTAAGCTTTGATTCATCTTGGAGTTTTCAATAAAGTCAGTGAATACGTACTTTTTGCCATGCACGGTGACATGGCTGATCTCATCAGGACTTGCAAAGGCAAGTGTATCACCATTGTATACAAACTGCATTTGCTGATGGTAAAGATCATAGCGAACCAATCTGTTTTCAAGGACGTTTCCATCACTCAAAACGATGACTGCAGGTTCCCAGTTTTTGAAAAGATACATACTTCCTTTCTCGCCCAGGTAATCATGTTTGTATCCTGAGCTACCACCGTAATCACTGTTTAAAGGATCGTTAGCTTCAGCGACTTTTATTGTGGACCTCTCTTCCTGTACAGGAGTAGTGGTACTCCTTTTATCCTGCTGCGCATAAGAAGCAAACACCAGGAAAACTACTGATAATGTAATTGCTAATTGCTTCATGACCGCAGAGTTTGAATTCCTTATAAAATACGAAATATTTACGTGAAAAGCAAGGAAAATTTAGAACTAACTGAAAACCAACCACTCAACAAGAGTATACTTGAATGATACTAAGAACTATGATCTACGAACTTTTTCCTATATTTAAACAAAAAATTATGCTCAGAATCCTGGTATCATTCATACTGTTACTCCCCCTTCTTCTTCACTCTCAAACCATCGCTTTCCTCGGATTGGATGCAAGCGGAAAGCAGCATACAGAAATTGATTCCGCCAGGACTTTCCTGGAAACACATTATCCCGGATATGTAAATCTAAGCATAGACAGCATTACAGACAATCCTGGATTGATCTCCGAATTCGACATCATATGGATACATCGCCCCGATAGCTCAGAATTTACTAAAAAAGAAAGCCATATTGATTTGATCAATAGCTTACATGCTTATTTTGATAAAGGCGGAAAGCTATTGCTTACCAATGAAGCAGTTGAATTTCTTAACATCATGGGTATTGAAGAAAATGAATTCCAGCTCAGAAATAAACAGGCAGATGATAATGGCTATGGACGCATGCTGGGTATACACGGGTTTAAGCAACATGACATATTCAAAGGACTTAACAATGGCGCATACATCCTTAAGCCCCACGAAGACCTAAGAGTGCGGCAACTCGGCTTTTTTGATGATGCATTGCCCGGGAACGGGAAGGTCATTGGTGTTGACTGGGACTACATCTTTGTCAGGGAAAACAAGAAACTCATATTTGAATATTTGCATAATAACGGAAAAGCAATTGCAATTGGTGCTTATATCTATTTCAGCTTGCCAAACTATAACAGATCACATCTGGAAAAGCTGATCCTGAATTCCTTTGATTACCTTATTGACGATTATACTGAATTCTCTGATCACTGGAAATACAAGCAGCAAGAGGTGATACCCTGGACTAGACTCTCATACGACAGTAAAGTAGTACACAGGAAGTCCTCCACCTGGGATATGATCCATAATACAGAGCCACTTGTCAGGGAAAAAGCCACCAATAATGCATGGGACATTGCAGGAAGAAGAATACTGATCGTTGGTGATGAACCCGGAGGCATTGAAGAGGTCTGGGCACATCCTTTCATGGCAATAAGGGATTATGAGCCTGGAATAAAAATAAAAGACACAGACAGCATCTTATGGCTTTCAATACTGCATCCTGAGATAGAGGTCTCTCCCGAAGCTTTTATCCGCCATTATAAAACAGATCAGTTTGAGTTAAAAGAAGTTATTTGTGCCGACCCAACATTGCCCAGGGCTGTCTTCCATTATGAGTTTGCAGGAAATATAAATGCCGAACTTATCATAAAATTCAAAACCAATCTAAGGCTTATGTGGCCATATTCTTCAAAGGTATTGCCTGAATTGAAATATGCCTTCCTGGATAATCTGAATGCATATTGCTTCACCGATAACTCGGAGGAATACAATGTCATCATGGGAGTTAACAAACCAATGCGGTATAAGAACTGTGGACAATATGACGATCAGGGTTTTACAAAGGATATCAGTCCGGTCGAAACTGATAAGCTGCAGGCCGCTGCCTATATAAGTTTTCCATTAAGCAACAGGGATATATTTGACGTGATACTTGTTGCAGGAAATGAGGATTTTAAAGAAACAGCCTCATTGTATGAAGAAACCCTGTCTGATCCCTTCCAGGTTTATATGCAGTCTTTTGTACATTTTCAGGATCTGTTCGATAATTCATTACAGATCACTTCTCCGGATAAGGAATTCAACGAAGGCTATCAATGGGCATTGACAGGTAGCGATAGGTTTTTCACTACCACTCCCGGACTGGGCACTTCTCTTGTGGCAGGATTTTCTTCCTCCAAAAGAGGCTGGGATGGCGGTCATGCAGTGAACGGAAGGCCGGGATATGCCTGGTACTTCGGGCGTGATGGAGAATGGAGTGGTATGGCAGTGTTGGATTACGGTGACTTTGCCGATGTAAGACAAATGCTGGAGATGTATAATAAATACCAGGACCTTAATGGAAAGATCTTCCATGAGCTAAGCACATCGGGTTTTGTGCATTACGATGCTTCGGATGCAACGCCTTTGTATATCGTTCTTGCAGGAAAATATTTAGCGCACTCAGGAGATGTTGCCTTTATCAGAGAAAGCTGGCCGAATATCAAAATGGCCATAGACTACTGCTACTCAACGGATACTGATGGCGATCTGCTGATAGAGAATACCATGGTAGGACATGGCTGGGTTGAGGGCGGACACCTTTTCGGGTCCCATACCAGTCTTTACCTGGCTTCTTGCTGGCAGGAAGCACTGGAATATGGAGCTTACATGGCTGATGCTATAAAAAATGACAAGCTGGCCGACAGATACAAAAAAGATGCCCGGGAAGTGAAAGATATCATCAACAGAGATTTCTGGAACGAAGAAGCCGCATGGTTTTACCAGGGTTTAAAAAAGGACGGTAGCTATCATGCTTCCGAGGCTATTATGCCTGCTATCCCCATGTATTTCGAGCAGATTGACGACGACAAAACACAGAATTTCCTTTCCCGCGTAGCCTCCAATGAATTCTCCTCCGACTGGGGAACCCGTATAACAGGGATGAATGATCCCCATTACAATCCCGGCGGTTATCATACCGGCAGCGTATGGCCACTTTATACAGGATGGGCATCACTGGCCGAATACAAATACGGAAACAGTGTTCAGGGCTTTACCCATATTATGAATAACCTAAGGAATTACAGGCAATACAGTCTTGGTTTTGTGGATGAAGTCTTACACGGCGAAGAGTACAAACCCTTTGGAGTTTGTCCGCACCAGTGCTGGTCAGAAACAATGGTACTACAGCCCATTATCGAAGGCATGCTGGGCTTTACACCCGATGCGGTACACAAGAAGATTGAACTAAGGCCTATGCTTCCGGCAGACTGGGATTCACTTACAGCAGAGAACCTGAAAGCAGGAAAGGCTAACATTAAGTTCGATTTTAAAAGAGCAGAAGGCAAATACACATATATTTTCACCAAAGACATAAAAGAGAAGTTCCGTGTGCACTTCTCCCCTGTCCTGCCACCAGGAACAAACATTAAATATGTAAATCTTAACGGGCGACCAGCACCTGAAAATATAGTATTTAGTACAAAAGGAGTAAGTATCTCTATTGATTTCGAACTTACTGAAAATGTTGTGGTTGAAATCGGGTATTCTGGAGGTATAAGCATATTACCCTTAAGGCATAAACTTCATACAGGAATGCCATCGAGTGGTCTAAGGATTATTAATACATCCTGGGATGAGAATAATTACAAAGTTGAACTGGAAGGAAAGCCCGGAACTGAGGGAATTGTAAGGTTTTATTATAATGGCAGGGATATACCTGAGATTGTGGGTGCAGAGAATGTTTCCCTCGGTGAGTGTGGAAAGCTGATGGTTGTGGTGAGGTTTGAGGCAGAAGGTGATGGATATGTGGAGAAGGAATTAAGAATTAAGAATTAAGAATTGGGTGCAATTAGTTAAGCATGCAGTAAATTAATTATTCCAGGTACTTATAATTATTTTATCCGGGATGACCTTTTTCAAATCAATAATCCTATAAGTAAATAAACGATCAGTAATATACTCAGTATCAAGGTGATCTTAAATCCTTTCTCCAATTCTGTTTTCTTCTTTTTGCGGTATAAGAAATAGAAATACAATGATAGAATGGTAATGATAATTGCAAAACCATAAATAATAAAGGTAATGCATGCAATACCTGGTAATGGGTAATAATACCATTTCAACCATAATATTGCTTCTTCATTATTGTTTTCTGCAATGATGTCCAGAATAGGATCAAGAGCCAGGTAAAAGAGTATGACAATTATGACATATCCCAGAACAATCCAATATCTCTTTTGAATTTTCATCTTTTGGTTATTTTATAATGTTAATAATTATCAAGGTTAATTATCCGAAATTAAGAATAAATACATCGAAATGCAATTTTGGTTTTATGATATTTTTCTTTTGTCAGAATTCTTTTGTCAGAATTCTCCTATCGGTTAGCTTCCATAAATTCCTTCAATATTGGTTCTGCTTTTACCAGATCTTTATCAAGTATAAACAGATCTATAGCTGACGGAACCCCACCTGTAAATCCTGCAGTAATTCCTGCATTGAAACTATCTTCTATCATAACTGCAATCCCTGCTTCATCAAGAATCCCTTTTAAAGTCGCAACCTGAACTTCGCTTCCTGTAAAGGCTTTTACTATTTTATCCTGCATATTATATACTTGAATGTTGTTATAGTGTTTCTTAAAAATACAAAATATTTTCCAAACACAAATGCTAGTGCGGACTTTTATCCGTGCTACGGCTGAGCGTTTTAAGTGCACTGACAGCATGTCCGCGCCAGCAGTTCTAATCCAAGATATTCCCAAACTTCATCCCAAAATAAATACTCCTTGGGCTGGCAGGGCCGTAAACATATCCCGGATCCCTGTCAATCCCCCTGTCGAAATCATCCTGGTAAGAGTTGAAGATATTTTTTACTCCTGCATAAAACTGTAGTTTGGTTCCGTTGACAGGGATGCTGTGTCGTATCTTCACTCCTATATCAAAAAATGAGCCGGTGGTTCTTAATTCTCCTATATCAGGATCAACAAGACTTTCCCCGAAATATGGCACCAGCATGGATCCTGTGTATGTTCCTGAAGCAGAGATTCCTGTATATTTAAAAAATAAGTAGTCGAGGGTCAGGTAGCCATAATCATTGGGTGTTCTGAAAAACCTCTTCTCATCAAAATCCTGTGCTTGCTCATACATACTGCTCTGAATTGTAAATCCACCCTTCAATGCAAATTTATCTGCCGGAATGTAATTCAGCTCCAGGTTCACTCCTTTTACAATGGCTCCGTCCTTTGCATTGATACGTGTATAAATCACTGTACCATTGGCTTCTGGAGTTCCTATTTCATTGGCAAAGGCATCACTGAGCTTTGTATAAAATCCTTCAACAAGTATTCCCAGTGATGATGCCCCGATCTTTTTGTTAAAATCCATGGAAAACATCACACTGTGACTCGTTTCCTGTTTAAGTCCCGGATCGTTCACATGTATCACCCTCCTGGCTCCTGATGTCTCTATATGAAGGTCTTCATCGAAGATCTGTGGAGCCCGGTAGCCCTGTGAGTAACTAATTCTTGACTGTAAATACGACCAGATATCGTATTTCACAGTTATTCTCGGGCTCAAAACAGAACCGGATTTATCATCCTGAATATTGTTCTTATTTGTTATGTTGTAATTGTCAAACCTGGCACCTGCTGAAATTTTCAGCTTTTCCAGCGTGAGTTCATATTGGGCAAATACTCCCACAGTGTTGATTGTCTGATCGGAAATTTCATGATTATCAACTATCGGTATGCTGATGGTGGAATCGGTAAAATTTATGCCCGCACTATCTATATCAGGATATCCGAGCTTGACATCTTTCAGATGCGATCCTACATCCTCAATCCCCAGGGTAATGGAATGAATATTGATTTTTGCATTATACTGAACTCCTGTATTATAGGAAATCTCCCTTGTCCTGCCGTAATCGCTAAGCGACTCATTGGCACCGTAATATGATTTCCTGTCAACATATTGCGCAGAAGCATAAACTGTAAGCTTATCAATATCTCTCAAATACTGATCAAAGTTCATTGCTACAGTTGTAATGTTATGATCGAGTGCTTCGGCAATTCCCGACATATGAGGCAGGTAATCCATCTTATCACCTCCCCTTCTTTCTTCCCTTATGTTAAAGAAATCGGCAGACAACTTACCTCTTACGCCTGTACGGTGGAAAACATGACTTCCGATAGTGGTGTTTTTTATGGAGGTAAGCTCTGAAAAATTATCTCCATTGGCATCAAAAGCTTGCCTGTTCCTGTAAAAGCCGTAAATAGCTATTCCTGCCTTGGCATCGGAAGTTATCAGAGAGGAATTAAAGTTAACTGTATAATCCTGTGCAGGGTCTCCTGAGCCTTTTACTCCAACACCTGTCAATCCACCTTTAACTCCAAACATAAATGAATTGTTTACAGGATCTTTCAGGATGAGGTTGATAGTTCCTGCAATTGCATTGCCACCAAATAAGGCAGATCCGCCACCTCTCACAACCTCAATACGTTCTATCATATTTGAAGGTATAAGCTCCAGTCCGTAAACACCTGCCAGTCCGCTAAATATCTGACGGCTATTGATCAGCACCTGCGAATACTGGCCTTGCATACCATTTATCCGGACCTGTGTAAAACCACAATTTGCGCAATTCGCTTCGGTACGTAATCCAGGGCAAAAGTTCAGGCTTTCGGAAAACACAACAGATTCCACAATGTCAAATTGCTTTTTCGTCAAAACATTCACAATGGTGGATGACTCTTTTCGGTTGACCTCATTACGGTCTCCTGTAATGACTACCTCATTAAGTCCCAGTATATCCTTTTGCAGTGTAAAGTTTACCTCTTTGGTCATTCCTGATACTGTTTGCACATTTAACTCCTGAGGTTTATAGCCAAGAAACTGTGCAATTATGATAAAACTGCCTTCAGGCAAGTTTATCAGACGATAGTGTCCGGTGCCATCAGTGGAAGTTCCAATGGTTGTACCTTTTAAAACAACGGTGGAAAAAGGCAGATGATTTCCTTTATCGTCAACAACATGCCCCACTATATTGGCATCCGTTCTTTTCTTTTGTGCAAAGTTTAGCTGTGTAAAAAATAAACAAGCTATTGTAATAATTATATATTTCTTCATAGATCACTTTATTAAAATCTGTCTTCAAAAATTCACTTATAGCATTTAAGTATCAGTATTATTTAGCAGGATACTTATAAGCTGTTGGTGTATAAAAAATTTATGTTAGCGAGAAATTATAAAGCAGGTGGAGCCCTGTCGCGGGTATAAATAATATGAGGAGAAAGAAGATGTTCCGGCCTGTCTTTCTGAAATTTCTTGTGGGAAAATACGGAAATGACTGCCAGGAAAAAGAAAATAAAAGGAATTAAGATCTTCAGGTTTTCATAAAGAATGAATTCAGCATGTGTGTGATGGTGTGTTGCAAAAGGGCTGGGGTTGTCAGACTTTTGATAAGGGTGAGCGTGATGAACTATGCTTCCATCAGCCATTTTATGCGTATGCGTATAGACAGCCTGGTTGGTTATCATAAGTCCAAGCATGCCTATCATAATATAAGCAAAAACTTTCGCACCGGTATTTCTGAGATCCATCTCCATTTGGCGCGAAATTATAGAAAAGAATTAATAATTCTTAATTTTTAGCTTATATTTTTAATTTAATAAACACTCCCCTATCAAGTTCTACA
>CAZDWF010000057.1:0-22159 GCA_964508895.1 uncultured Bacteroidales bacterium | reverse complement strand
GAGTTGAAGTAAGTGACAGAGAAAGAATGTCTTATATTGATTTTGGAAGATAGTTAACGGTGTTAATATCCGTTACTGTGCTTCTGGAATTGCTATAGTATCCGGTAAGAATGCTTCATATTCAGCTACTTTTTCCGGTTTATCCCATGCTTTGTAGAGGCCAATTATAAATTCCAGGGATTTTCTTGTATAATTATTTTCTTCCCCGAATTTAGCTTTAAATATAGGATAACTTTCCACAAATAATGGTTCTGCTTCACTATACCGTTTTTGTTTATAATAACAGAGACCTACTGATCTTTTATGCAATATAAGCCGCCAGTCATCTGGTTCAAAAAAGTTTGAACAAATCTCCAGACTTTCCAGTAAAATCGGTTCTGCCTCTTCATATTTATTTTGGTTTAATAACCCCAAACCAAAATTATGGAGCATTACAGCTATATTTGGATGGTCGTCACCATATAGCTTTTTATAAATTTGGATTACTATCCTCTCAATTGAATCCGCTTCTGAATATTTCCCCATATCTGTTAATAAACCTGAATAATTGTGTAAAGTAACCAGATATTGATCATGTTCTTTTCCAAATACTTTTTTATTAATTTCTAAAGCTTCAAGAAAAGCAGCTTCCGCTTCTGAATATCTCCCTTCACAATTAAGTGCCACAGCAAGTATTCGTAATCCTGAAGCAACATGAATAGATTCATCACCGTCTTTTTTTCGTGCTATATCTATTCCTTGTTGAATAAGCTGCTTTGATTCTTTATACTTATTCATTGTATTTAAGTTGTTTCCTAAATTTATTAGTGTAATCGCAGCTTGAATTCTTTCTAGGCCAAACAACTCTTTTTCTATTTCTAAAGCTTCACGATATAAGATTTCAGCCGAATCATATTTGCCTATAGATCCGAAAAGTGAAGCCAGGTTATTAAGGCTTGTTGCGACGACACTATCATTATATCCAAGTATTGTTTTACGAATCTCAAGGGATTTCTTATATAATTGTTCTGCGGTATTATAATCACCTCTATTATGGTTTGCCTGAGCCAGGTAATCTATAGATGATGCAACATATAAATTTTTTTCACCAGATAACCGGGTTCGGATATTAACAGCATTTTCAAGTAATGCAATGGCTTTGTCGTATAATCCCAAATTTAAATAAACCACTCCCATTGTACTCATAAGCGTTGCCTGTATTTCAGGCTGATCACTTAATTCATTCTCTATCCTTTCGGCACCCTTGTCCAATATCTCTCGTACAGATATTGTATCTCCTAATGCTTCATTTGGATCTGACACTTCAAAAAGACCTACCAGGAAATCGGATACTTGTTCAGAGGTTCTGGCTTCAGTTTCAGCACGGTCACGTTCTTGCATAGCAAGGTAAGCTGCACCACTGGTTACTATCGTCAATATTACCAAGACTGCTGCAATGGCTCTTTTAATCCACCATATCCTCCTTCTTTTTGCAATGGATGCATGAACAAATTTTTTCTCTGTTTCCGTCAATTTGATACACTTGTTTTTCACCAGCTCCTCGGCTTCACTAATCTGCTTTCCGGCAGACAGTAAAAACTCTCTTGACTTATTCTCCTTCTCCCAGCGTATAGTCGCAGAAGCCACTCGTGCATGTATTCTTAAGTTTTCCCTGTTTTTTTCAATCCAATTTTGCAAACGGGGCCAGTTCTGCAAGAGGGCTTCATGTGCAATATTGACTATGGCACTGCCATCAGCAGCAAGGTCTGTTGTGAACAGGCGTGCTTTTACAAAGGCTTCAACAAATGCTTTTGTCTCAGGTGTTGCTGTTGCTATTTCAAGGGGTGCATATTTTCGTGATATCCTTTCTCCATCGTCCACACCAATACTGATCAGAGAGTGTAACTCAACGTCCATGGCCTGCTGAACTTTTGGTTCAAGTCCGCCAAACACTTCTTCAGCACGTTGGGCAAGGGCTCCTTCCACCCCACCTAATACTTTATATGCTTCATAGGTGAGCATGCCATTATCCGTTCGCTGTTTGTATAATTCTTCCAGTGTAAATTCAAGTAATGGCAGTGCACCGGGATTTTTGGAGGCAGCATCTCTCAGCACATCATCAAGCCTTTCATTTGTTGATGAATCTTCCTCATAATACAATCCTGCTGCCTGGGCAGGCTGACGGATCATCTGCCCGATCTCTGCAGATGTCGGAGCCAGCAGATCATATTGGCCTGCACCTTCTTTCAATGCAACAAGACCTTCCAGTTCAGTTGTTCTTGGGTAAAAATCACTGCGAAGGGTAGCAATAACCCAAACACGTCCGCTTCGAGATAAGGCATCAAGGGCTTCTATGAATTTTATTCGTTCTTCATGTGTAATGCTTTCAAGGCTGAACATCTCTTCCATCTGGTCAACCAGCAGCACCAGCCTGGCTGTGGGTTGTTCCTTTAACAGATCACTCTTTGCCATTTCAGATGCCGCTTGTGAAAGTCCACCTTTGATCAGAGGCACCACTGCTTTTGGTGTTTCACGCAGTATCTTTGCCAGTTCCTTAAAGCCGGTACGGTCTGCACCCAATTCAGGCAGGGCATGCTTATGAAGCAAACAGGCAGCTAAGCCGTCAAACATGTCCCCGGAAGAATCTCCTGGTTTCATGATCGCACGACGCCATAATCCTACACCTTCAATGACGCCTGGTAAGGTTATCATTGGAAGTAAGCCGGCTCTGACCAGGGATGATTTTCCTCCTCCGCTCATACCAAGAATGAGGATAAAGGCTTTTTCCGATATTGCCTGGATCCGTAGTGCATCCATTATTTCTGAAACAGCTTTTGTCCTACCGAAAAAAACAGGGGAGTGTTCAAAATTGAAAACATTCAATCCCCGGAATGGTGATCCTTCTTTCCATTGTGGTTTAAAAGCCGGAGTTTTATCACTTTTATCTGGCCTGGGTAGACGGCTTTTAATCAACTTGCTTAAATGAGATTCGAAAATCTCCTCAAAATCAGCGGAATTGGCAAAAGGGTGAAATGCAGCAATTATTGTCCCTTCTGTTTTGTCATGAAACCATTTATCGAAAAAATTATCCAGCGATTCTTTTTGTTTTAACTTTTCAAACAGTACTTTTTTATCTTTTAAGCTAACCTGTGGATCTGCTGTTTTCCGGTATATAAGGAGGTCTGGTGTTCCATGGTCACGGAATGACTGAATAGCATCTTCAAATTCAAATTCAGTTCCCGATTCATACCGGCTCCCATCTGCTTTGGTAAATTGAACCGGCAATCGTGTGCCCAGCCTCGACCATAAAATAGTAATAACGATATCTGTTTCTGAGGGACGGATAATTTGTTCCTGGAAGCTTTGGGTTGCCAGCAAAGGCTCATGTTCCCAATAAATAGGTTCAAGGATGACCCTGCCAGAAAACTCTCCCTGTAAACGTTCGATTACTTTCCGTGTTAGTGCTCGTTCTTCTGCTACATCTCCGGGAGATGAAATGAAGATCCGGATGGATTTTAATTTTTTTGACATGGCTGTTCCGGTTCTTACTAACTAGTATGGTTTTGATAAGGAATTATATTGTTCTTACTATAGTTCTATAAAGATAATAAATCACAAGGCAATAATCAAATACAGCTCATAAGCCAATACATGCACCATAAGCTATTTGCAACAACCTAAGTTCGTATGTTTATTTGGAGGCACCTTATGTAAGATTTTCCTTTGTTATCATTTTTACATACTTGTATCCTGATTTTCAATGGATATCCTTGCTTAGTTTAATGAGGAAAAAATATTATCATTTCAGCTCAAATAAAATTTGGGATTTGAAATTTGCCTGGATTATGGAACTTCTCCGCATCGGGGTGTGGCTCTTCGACGGGCTCAGGATAAACTCCGTTGGTTAGTGTTCTTAAAATTAAAAGTTGAAAATCGAAAATTGACAATCGACAATTATCTCTGCAGTTACGTTAATTGGAAGCTGGAAGATAGGTGTAGTAGAGGTTAGAGTTTGGAGTTTGGAGTTAGAAATTGTGAATGATTGAATGTTGGTTATTGATATGTCGATGCATAAATAACCTTGACTGTTGACGCTTGATAATCGAGAGGCGAGTACCTTTGTGTTATCCTTAATGCGCTGACACAAATCTTTTATATTTATGACATCCTTCTATATTTAAATTTGCAACCAGATCTTCTATTGGAGCAGACAGCACATTTCCTGATTTTTTTCTACAGAAGGGACAAGAATGTACATCCCCTTCAGTATCTATATATAAAAATCGGTCTCCCGCTCCAGCGCAACCTGAACGATTCTGATAGTAACCAAGATAGGTGACGATAGGCATATCCTTATTTTTCCGGCTGAAATTCATACTGATATAGAAATCTTCAAGTAATCCTTTCTGTTCTGCAGATAATTCAAATTCCATATTACCCATATGAGGCATTTTTCTTGGTTCCAGGATATGAACAAAAGCAACACCTTTGCTTTTTGCAAACTCCATATATTTTATAAGGTTGTCATCTTTTAAGAAATCCTTAGTGCAACAGAGGGAAAGGCTCACCAGGAGTTTTGCATGATGGGCGTTCTCGATGGCATTCATTGCCCAGTCGAATGCTTCGGGATGCTTCTTGATGAGGTTGTTATGGTGTGGGTCAAAATGATCCAGAGTAATGATCACACCCGTTAAACCTGAAGCTTTCAGCTTTCTGGCATTTTCATATGTCAGATTAAAACCTGAAGTAAGAAGTAAAAAATCAGTTCCGGCCTGAGAAGATTTTAAAAGTTCAAGAACGTCGTCCAACCGTGCCATGGGTTCTCCTCCACTTATTTGAATCTGAGGAATGTCTTTGTTCTGAAATATTTTAATAATATTCTTTAACTCGTCCAGCGACAATATCTCCTTACCATCCAACGCTTCCTTTTCAAAACAGTGTTGGCATTTAAAAGGGCAGCTTCTTGTTATTGCAACAAGTATCGTATTTAAATCAAGCCTTTCGGGATCATAATGTAATATTCTATTGAGTAATCCTTTCCGGTAATTAACCAGTGCTAAAGATGGAAATCCTGGAGTATGCTGATCAGAATAATATTTGCCATCAACTCTCACGTATTTCGTAATTTTCCTATTACCGATAAACTGTTGTTGCATTTTCTTTAATGCCTTCAGTACTTTAATTACTTTGATTGGATAGTGAATAGTTTTTAACAGGTATAATATAAGCTCCAGATTGAAGTAATATCTGATGAATATTCCATGTGTACCGCCAATAATCCTGGGAAAGTGATTATTCAGCAATTTAGTTTCAGACTTCTTTGATGATGTAGTTTCCGTAAACATGTTTCAGGTTCTCAGGTATTTAAAATATCTGTCTCCCTGAAACTACTTATGTGTGGATTCTCCAAAATACTCCTGATATATTTCATCATAATGTTCCTTTGAGAAAGTGGACAATGCCCCCGGTCTTTTAAATTTTCTCAAGGCAAATAATTTTCTTTTCTCATTATAATCACGAATTTTCGTATAATATCCTTTGGTATGGAGAATAACTGATTGCTTCATTTTTTCAGGTACGCTTATTGCATCGTATGTCAGGGATACCTCCTCACCAATAATCGATTGGTACAGATAGATCTCATCATCCTTTCTGATCTGGTCTGAAATATCATTACCCTTATCGTCAATTGCTTCAGCGCTTTGAATGTAATTTACCTCAAATTGAATATCATCGGAAAAGTCAATTGCAGCATAGTCGAGTTCCCAGAAATTAAATCCACACTCCAGTTTGATTTTAATTTCTTCTTCACCTTGACTGATATCAATTGGTAACAGCATATCACGTTGCCCAGCGGTTATATCAAAATAATCAACAAATTCCCATCCATTCTCAGTTTGATGATAAACCGACAAAGGAAGTCCCTGATCTAAAATCCATTTATTTGTCTTGTCAAAAGGAGCCCTATTTTGTTTTTCAATAAAATTATCATAATGTTTGCCGAAAAGTGAAGAATATTGTTCAAAGATATAATCCATCCACATGGTAGTGCTTGCATTAATAATCAATTTTGCATCCTTCGCTGTTTGCCAGGTATCTGGTTTTTTGAAAGTCAGTATTAGGCTGCTTAGATTGTTGCCTTCGTTAACTCCGTTGAATAAATAAAAACAATTGTCCTTTTCCTTTATCTGCTCTAAATAATCAATATTACCATAGTATGCAGACAAAGGCACTTGCAAATCCTTTAATGAGTGAATCTTACCTGATTTATCAGGAAGAACCAAGAAATTTTCAGGGTGATTCACGACTATTAATTCGGCAAAATTTATATATTGCTTTTCCATAAGTTCATTGGCCATTATTATCCTGTACTGGTCATTTTCTGATGTGATACCTGGTAGTGGCATATAATCATTCCTTTCAAGTGACGTTAAAGTTGCCCCTGCATAGGCTTCGCCGATAAAGTTGTATTCTTCACCATCAAATACATAAACATATGGGCATGATCCTGGTTCGAATTGGGGTTTTAATCCGACTTCCTTCGGTAGGATAGTCTTGCTTTTACTTATAGTACTTATGATAATGGCTACCATCACGTCTGCACCTTCTGCTAAAAGTGATCCACGAACCCAGGAACGAGTTGTTGCTTTTTTGTCAAAATTGTATAGTTCAATTTTTTCTATTGAAGTTATTGGAATTGATGCTGTTGTTGAATTAAGAGGGATGGCATCTGCAGTATAGATGTGAACTTCATTGATTACATCAGGATGGTTTTGTTTCTCAAATCGGTTGGCACCCTCAGGTTTCTCCGGAGATAAATATTTCAAATAGTAATCCAAATTATCATCCAGGGTACCGGTTAAAATATCACCGTCTAATTGCAGATTGTCAAAATGCCATGCATTGACTCCACTTTGAAGAATAATGAATTTTCCAGGTTTGCTAATCTCAGAAATCTTTTGATTCATTTCAAGTTTTTCTGTAGCTTTTTGTGCATTTGCACCAAAGATAAAGCTGGCTGCTACCAATAATAGTAATAGTTTTTTCATGACGTTTATTTTTATAGTTAGCTTAAACAACAGATATGAATTTTAAGATCGAGATAAAGCAAATAATCCCAATCTTAACTTACACGTTTAAGATCCTCCAGCAACAGGGAGTAAGAATAGCTTAATGAATCGGAGTTTAAACAAGTAACTCTTTCATATTCAGCCACTAATATAGTAAATATTTATGTAATTTCCAAATTTTATTGTATCTATTTTTTATGTCGTTGATGTTGTTACAGTCATTAACATAAGTTAAATAAGACCTAGACTCTTTCCGGCCTCGTAAATTGCTTCGATACAATAGTTGATATCTTTTTGGGTATGTGCAGCCGTGACAATAGCTCGCAATCTGGCAGTTCCCTTTGGAACAATAGGGGAAGGTATCCCCTGGATAAAAATCCCCTTGTCGTGACAAAGTTTAGCCATTTTGTAAGCTATTATATCTTCTCCGCAATGTATTGGCATAATTGCACATTCCGTATTTAAAAGGTTAAATCCCTTCTTCCTCAAACTTGTTCTAAAATACTCCATGTTTTTGTGTAAGCGAGAAATATGTTGTTGTTCCGTTAGAAGGATATCCAGAGATTCTATTGCAACAGCAACTAAAGGCGGTGCCAGAGAAGCAGAGAAAATGAATCCGGGTGAATTATGTTTTAGAAAACTAATAAGTTTATTGTTGGAAGCTATAAATCCCCCCATACCAGGAATAGCTTTGCTGAACGTTCCCATCTTTATATCTATGGTATCATGACTTAATCCAAAATGTTCTTCAATTCCCGTCCCCGTTTTACCAAGCACACCAAGAGAGTGTGCTTCATCAACCATAAGTAATGCTCCATATTCTTTACATAGTTTACTAACAACAGGCAAATTGATAATGTCACCATCCATACTAAAGGCTGCATCTACAACAACAAGCTTGTTTTTCTTTGGATCCGTATTTTTCAAATAGCTTTCCAGATGATCCATGTCATTATGCCTGAATCGATAACATTTGGCTCCGGAAAGATTACACCCTTCAACTATACTGGCATGATTCAATTTATCGCACAAAACCACATCATCACGTTGTAAGATTGCTGATATAGCCGCAAGATTGGCTATATATCCACTTGAAAAAACTATAGCAGAATCTGTGTGCTTGAATTCAGCTATCCTGGATTCCAGTTCGTCATGCAATGAGATTGTGCCTGCAAGTAGTCTAACTCCATGAGTTCCGGTCCCGAAAAATTTAATTGCCTTGATAGCTGCTTCATTTATTCTCGGATTATCCAATAGTCCAAGGTAGGAGTATGAGCTCAGCATGATCATTTCGCCCCGGTTTTTCACCAATACCCTTCCTTTTCTGAGTTCTTCGATTGCTTCAAGATAACAATACAAACCCTGTTCTTTACCCCATTCAATCGGCCAACTCTCTTCTGGAAGTATAAAATTATTCATGCTGGTTGTTATATCGCCAAGTATTTGATTTTCAACTTTCCAAACAACTTAATCACTACTAAAATAATAATTTCTTTTTATTCAGCCTAATTATTACTATATTTATAAGATTGAAATATCAATTACAATTTTATCAAATGATTATTGTAACAGGATATTGAATCATCTTTACAGTTCAAGAATCTGGCGATCAGGAGGAACATTTATACATAAGCTTTATTTTGTGATTCTAAAATGAATAAACTCCTCAGTCCTGAAATTCAATATTTGTAGCAATTACTATGCTTCATAATAAGAATATCAATAAAAATGATTTATATCGATTTCCATGGTCAAAAACCGACAACCCGGGGGGATGGATCGAAGTTACAGATGAATGTGATTTGGAATGTATTGGATGTTACAGACATAAGATCGAAGGGCATAGAAAACTAGAGGAGATAAAACAAGAAATAGTTTTATGTAAAGAACTTATCAATTGTGATTGTATCACTATTGCTGGCGGAGAACCATTGATTTATCCTTATTTGAAAGAAGTTGTTGAGTATATTAACAAAACAGGACTTAAATCAATAATATTCACAAATGGAGAAAAGCTGGATTATAAGCTTGCGCTTGAACTTAAAAAAGCCGGATTAACAAAATTCCATTTTCATATAGATAGCGGGCAGAGAAGACCCGGGTGGGAAGGCAAAACAGAAGTGGAATTAAATGCACTTAGAATGAGGCTTGCAGATATCATACACAGGGTCAAGGGTATCCAGTGTGGTTTTCATGTTACAGTATACAGGAAGAACCTGAACAGTATTCCTGAGATAGTTGAATGGGCTCTTTCGAACATATCCAAAGTTCAGCATATTTCCTTTATAGCATACCGGGCAATACCAATTAATAATGACCTTATGTTTTATGTTAATAATAAGGTAATTGAACCGCAATCTTTTCAAAACAGCACTGCAGATATTGATGAGATAAACATTACAACTGAAGAGATGTATGGTATATTATCAAACAAACACAAGGAATTAAAACCCTGTGCATATTTAAATGGAACCACGAGCTATGATACTTTCAAGTTTTTGATTATAAACAACATTGGTTCTAAAGCGAAACATTATGGCATTTTAGGTTCAAGGAGTGTTGAAATAGCACAGGTGTTCTATCATTTATTAAATAGAAGATATTTTGCCTTTTTAAGAAATCCCGTTATCGGAAAAAGGATATTTATCCTGTCATTTTTTGATAGCAACATAAGGAGGGCACTTAGGAAGTTCTTATTTGCATGTTTAAAAAATCCTTTACGTTTGTTTGATAAGATTTATACTCAAAGCATACATTTTCAACAACCAAACGAGATAATTGATGGAAAGATAAACTTGTGTGATGATTGTGTCAATATGATGGTTTATAAAGGAAGACTGATAAATTCATGCAGATTGGATGAATACAGGATTTACAACGAAGCGATTGTAACTATGAAGACATAATTGAATTCCTGATTAAAATGAATCCTGATAGAAAAAAAATGTATAAGGTTCCATGGTCTGTAACTGACAATCAGGGTGGTTGGGTTGAGGTAACAGACAAATGCAATTTAAATTGTCAGGGATGTTACAGATATAATATGGATGGAGATAAAACACTGGATGAAGTAAAACGAGAGATTGTTGAATGTAAAAAAGTTACAAACTGTGATGTTATGGTCATTGCAGGAGGTGAGCCTTTATTGTATCCGGATATCACCGAGGTTGTGAGCTTCATCTCCAGCCTGAATCTTAAACCATTGATCCTTTCTAATGGAGTATTATTTTCGAAAAAATTAGCAATCGAATTGAAAAAAGCAGGGCTGGCAAGAATACATTTCCATATCGATTCTTTGCAGGAGAGAGATGGATGGGAAGGTAAATCTGAAGCTGACCTGAACGAATTACGACAATATTTTGCAGATATGCTATGGAAGATTAAAAATATTCAATGTGGATTTCATATAACGGTAACACCAGCAACCCTGCAATCAATTCCGTCGATATTAAGATGGCAAAAGAAGAACATAAATAAAGTACAGCACATATCATTCATAGCTTTAAGGGGTATACCCATAGTAAAGGGTATAGAATATCGTGTAAATAACCATATAATTCCACAGGATGAATTACTAAATTCATTCGATAAGCCTGAAGAGATAAGTCTTACTACTGAGGAAATGTATGAAATTGTACAGGAATGTTTTCCGGAATATTCTCCCTGCGCTTATATTAATGGCAGCATGGTGCAACAATCAAACAAATATTTAATATACAGCAATATTGGTTCCGTAAGAAAGCATTATGGATCAATGGGTGCTTCTGCTTTTGAATTAGCACAAGTTTTTTATCATTTTTTCAAAGGAAGATACCTGTCATTTGTATCTAATCCAAATATTGGGAAGAATGTATTTCTGCTATCTATCGTGGATAAACAAATGAGAAAAGCCTTATCTGGTTTTATTGCCGCTCTTCTCAGAAATCCATTCAGGCTCATTGAAAAGATTTATGTTCAATCAATCATATTACAGCAACCTATTGAATTTATAGGAAGTGATAAAAATATTTGTGACAGTTGTATCAATCCAATGGTTTATAAGGAGAAAATCATAAATCCATGTCAGTTGGATGAGTACCGAAAATATAACACTACTATACATGCTATTAAAGAATGAAAATCAAATCAAACTTATAACTCATGAGTTTAGATAAATCTCGGATTTTTAAATTACCATGGTCAAGATCTGATAATCCAGGTGCCTGGATTGAAGTTACTGATATTTGTAATCTAAAATGCCCCGGTTGTTTCAGGCGGAACCTGGAAGGTCATCGTCCTCTGGAAGTAATTAAACAGGAAATCTTGGAATGTAAAAACCTTACCAATTGCAGTCGGATTGCAATATCAGGTGGAGAACCATTGATCTATCCTGAAATACTTGAGGTTGTGCGCTTTATCAGGAATCAAGGGCTTTCTCCATGTATTCTTACAAATGGCACAGTACTTACACCCGATTTTGTCAAGGAACTTAGAGATGCTGGTTTATTTCAATTCTATTTCCACGTTGATTCAGGACAAGATCGGCCAGGCTGGACGGGTAAGACTGAACTTGAAATGAATGAATTAAGACAATTCTATATCGATATGGTAGCCAAAGTGGGTAAAATCCAGAGTGGATTTAACATTACAATCCGAAGATCGAATTTGAGCAGTATAGGAGATATTGTAAAATGGTATCGTACAAATATATCAAAGGCTAACCATCTTTCACTAATTGCCTGCCGCGGAATTCCAAAGATTAGTGACTATAAGTATTCCGTGAATGGAAAAAATATTGATCCAGAAAAATTACCACATTATTATTCAGATCAGGATGAAATAAACATTACAACAGAAGAGATGTATGATGTAATGAAAAGGGAATTTAATAATCTTATTCCCTGTGCATATTTAAATGGGACAAGCAATGTTGATACATTTAAGTTTTTAATAATTTTAAACATGGGTACAGATAAAAAGATATACGGACAGATGGGACCAAAATCAATGGAATTGTTTCAATACTTACATCATTTCTTCAAAAAGAGTTATTGTGCAATTGTGCCAAAAACAGGAAAGAAAATATTGATACTATCATTATTTGACAGAATTACCAGACAGGCATTATATAACTTTTTAAAGTCTTTCCTGGTAAATCCAACTATATTATTCAAAAAATTTTATATCCAGGAGTTATTACTTCAACAACCTTACGAGATACTTGAAGGAGAAAACAATATGTGTGATGGTTGTATTAATCTGATGCTATATAAAGGTAAATTAATTAATTCATGCAGACTTGATGAGTACCGGATACTTGGTGGGCCTGTGGTTGTTGAAACTGATTCAGAATTTATTTGATCAATCAATGAAAACTCAAAAAAGTATAGAAATTCTTCCTGTAAAAACACGATCCCAACTTAAAGAATTTATTCACCTACCTGCGAAATTGCATAAGGACCATTCCAGGTGGGTGCCTCCAATATATAAACATGAATGGAAGTATTTTAATCACAAAACTAATATAGCCTATACATATTGTGATGTTGAATTGGCTCTGGCTTACTATAATAATAAACTGACTGGAAGAATAATGGGTATTATCAATCACAAGTATAATCATTTGAAGAATGAAAGTTCAGCCAGGTTTTCTTGTTTTGAATGTATTAATGATCCTGATATAGCAAACTCTTTATTCGATCATATTGAGCAATGGGCAAGGAGTAAAGGTGCAAAAACAATTTTTGGCCCATTTGGAATGTATTACCACGATCCCATAGGTTGTATCATTGATGGATTTGACAACGAAGTTTCTGTCTCACAAAATTATAACTATGAATACATACCTGAATTAATAGTTAAGCATGGATATGAAAAAAAATATGACCTGGTTGCATATAAAATAGACGTTGAACTTGGATTACCCGGGTTTTATGAAAGAATCTATGATAGATTGGTATCCAAAGGTAACATTACCGAATCTAAAATTCAGACTAAAAAAGACTTAAAATCAATTATTCAACCACTTTTTCAACTGCTCAATGAATGCTTTAGTGAAATTGATGGTTACACTCCTCTGGATGAACGTGAAATACAGATGCTTGCAAAACAGTATTTGCCAGTACTCGATCCTGAATTAATAAAGATTGCTAAACTTGATAAGGAGATGATTGGGTTTATGATTGCAATGCCAAACATTAGTGAGGGCATTAGAAGATCAAAAGGATATCTTTTTCCTTTCGGCATATTTAAGATTCTCAAATCGGCAAAAGACACAAATCAGATCGATTTTCTATTTGGGGGAGTAAAGAAGAAATATCGGGGCATCGGCGTAGATGTAATGGGGATTAGAGAGATGTATAAAACCGCCGTTGAAAAGAAGATCAAAATTTTTGATACTCACCTCGAGATGGAATCAAATTATAAAGTGCGGCGTGAAATGGAAAAGATCGGGGGCGTAATTCATAAGAAATACAGGGTATTTCAAAAACCCTTAACTGCTGCCTCTGAGAAAACACTATTATAAAGATCCGGCCCTCCTTATATTTCGGATAAGATGGCAAAAGTTCTTCATTTTTTGTGCCTCAGGCGACTGGAACGTAACCCTTATTGTTTCTGATGGCACTGTATATGATATGCTTACAGTAACTGATTATATGCATATACTGGTTGGATAGCATTTTAGCCTAATAATTATTGGTTTTAGAATATTGTCATCCCTATCTTTTGGTTGTTATTTTTAATGGATATCCGTTTATAGTTATTTGTGGAAAAGAATTATCTTTGCAGTCCCTTTTAAGTTTTGAGTTTTAAGGCTTGAGTGTTGAGTTATTTGAAAATTGGAACTTGGAATTTGTTCTGGAATTTGGAATTTGGATTTTACAATTTTCGGGGTGTGGCGCAGTCTGGATACGTTTCTTTTAACATCACAAAATCAATTCATTACAAGGAAATCTTAAATATTTCTTTCCTTTCTTAAATTATTTGTCGTGATTTTGTCACTAGTTAATAATCCATTACATATTCTTTAATTTTTTTAAAGATTAGTCAGGATTTAGTTTTAAAAATTGCTTGGATGGCTCTCGTCAAATGATCACTCATAGAGAGATAAACCGATGTGGTGAAGATTACATTGACGACATACAATTGGAGGTTCAAATATAAGTATTTAAAGTATTTAATTTGATATACAATAATTGATAAAAATTCACCTGACTTAGTTATCAGCTTTCATTTTCTCTTCAATGGCTTTTTGCAATGTTGAAATTTTAGGATTATCACTTTCAGGATCGCAGCGTAGCAATGTTTTTCTGGCTTCAGTATAATCTTTATCCAGATAAAAAGCATTTGCCAGATTTATAATTCCATCTTCATTTTCAGGAAATACCTGAAGCGCTTTTTTAAAAAGAGAAATTGCTTCTTTATAATCACCTATTTGACTGTATGCATATCCTAAATTATTGATTACAGCAGGCGAATTAGGATGGTATTTATATGCTGTTTGAAAATCATTTAATGATGCTTGTTTTTTTCCAAGCTTCATTTTGGAAATACCTTTGTAGATATGAATGGGAATTTGTTTAGAATCCAAAGTCGTAAAAGGAGAAAAAGCTTTGTCGGAATATTCAGATAATTTATTCCAATTGGGCTTTTTGCTTTTGCTCTCATCCGTATATTTATTAATATAGATTTCCGATTTAAAAAATACTGAAGCATAAAAAACAGAAAACAGTAATAATACTAAAGGAACAGATAATTTAATGATTGTTAATGAAGTGGGTTTTGCTTTTGAATCTACCATGGATTTATAGTAAATGCTAATAACTACGCCCATAATCAATGCCAGATAAATTTGATGATTGATTCGTTCGTATGGAAAAGTAACAAAGGCAATAGTAAAATAGCCACTTATACCTGCCAACATTAATTTTATAAAAAGTTTGTTTTCTTTATCGGTTTTAGAGCGTAGCGTTTTTATTCCATAAAAAGCTATTAGGATAAACAATAGCAAATAGCTTAATAAACCTAAAATTCCTTTTTCAGACATAATCCACAAGAAATCATTGTGCGGCCGTCGCCAGTTTTTATATTGTTTTTCAAATTTTTCACTGTAGTATGGAATTATTGAGATTTTCCAATTCCCGACGCCCACACCCAATAACACATGATCTGTCGACATTTTATATGTTGATTCCCAAATTTGTAATCTTCCTTGATTATTTTCTGATTCAAAATCAAAGATTGATTTTACCTGATATTGAATAACTTCAATCGCATTTGATTTTTTATTGAGTAAAAGAACGCTGATAGCAGCACTCAAAACAATTATTATTATAGGTACTAATACTTTTTTAGATTTAAATTTTATGTGGCGATAAGATTTTTTTTTATTGTGAAAAATATAGGTTAATCCAAAAGAAAGTATAAAAGCAATAAAAGCAATCCAAACAGAACGTGTTTGAATAAATACAAAACTGATTAAGAGGATAGTCACTGATGCGATGCTAACATATTTCCACCTTTTTTTTAATTCATAAGCACCATAAATTGAAAAAGGTAACATTAGGAATAAAGCAATTGCAAATTGATTTTTATGAGCCATCAATCCCTTAATTTGGTATAGTGCTAAAAAAACCTCACGACCTGTATCACCATTTGTTAGTTTAATGTATTGATACAAGCCTAAGGCAGTTGCCATAAATGAGCTCAAAACAATACTTTTTACCAAAAAGCTTTTAAAGTCAGCCTGTTGGCTGAAAATGAAAGTGATTATTGCTAATGAAAAGATGGACAAAAAAGTTTTAAATATGTCATGAAGCCCCTCTGCAGGATTAATAGCTTGTGTAAGTGAAGCAATTGATATTAAAAAATATAAAAAGTAAACAGGAAATATCCATAGTTTTAAAAAGCCTAGGTCAAGCTTTTTATTTTTATAATTAATAAAGGTAATGATAACTATGGCAAAAAGCGAAATGCCCCAATACAACATTCTTGGAACTGTTGGATCCAGTGTATTATTTGAATAAGTTAAAGGAATTATTATTATGAAAAGAAGTACTAATAAGTAATATTCCAAACTATTCTTTTGCTCAATGGTTTTTTGTTTTACGTTCTTTTTACTCAATTTTGTATGGTTTTGACGAAAATGACAATAACAAAAATAAATTATTAACCACTTTTATGCGAATATATTGACAAAATCCAAGGAAATATAACTACAGACACATTATTATTCTTGGATTCAATGAAAATGTCAAAGAATTATTGAATTATTTTAATACAAACCTTCTAAGCGGATACAGGTTGATGGGCTTATTCTGCCAACAAGAAGATGCAAATAATGAACGAACCATCGATGATCAATACACGGCTTGTATTTATATTTTTTTCATCAGCACTTGAAGCCATCAGTGAACTATCTGTTTTTTTAAGGGAAGGCTACATATCTATATCCTTCTCATCTGGCAAAGTCAATATTTCAAATCTTTTGAATAATTGAATATGTTTTCAGGATCATACATTTTAGGCCGAAAAATGATTAAAATCCGTACAGAAAGATATATCAAAACATCTTCACGGTAAAATTTGGCTTTTATCGAAAATTTTACTCTATGTTTACCTCAAATGCCTATACGGTTTATTGGGGCTGTTTTTTTTATAACTAATCCTACGAGGGTTTCGAACCTTTGTAGTTTATCCAAAATAAAATAATTAAAAGTTAAGAAGTCAGAAATAGGATAAAAATATAGCTATGATAGTTTTAAAATTTGGTGGTACTTCGCTTGGGAGTGCAAATAAAATAAAAGAAGTAGCGAAGTTGGTAGCTAATGCAGAACCGAAGATAGTTATACTTTCTGCTATGTCGGGTACAACAAACGAACTGGAGGAAATTGCCAATTATTTGTATAAAAAAAATAATGAAACAGCTAATGAACTAATTATCGCTTTAGAGCAGAAATATATAAACATTGTAAACAAGCTCTTTATAAGTGATGATTATAAGACAAAAGGAAAAGAATTAATCTTATCACACTTTAAAAGTATTAAATCTTTTACGCAAGATTTGTTTACAATTTTTGAAGAAAAATCAATTTTAGCACAAGGAGAATTGATTTCAACTGCATTATTTCATTACTATTTGAGTGAGAATAATATAAAGTCAGTGCTTATACCTGCATTAAATTTTATGCGAACAGATAAAGATGGTGAACCTGATTTATTTTATATTAAAGAAAATATTAATAGAGAAATTAATTCTTACCCTGACGAAACACTGTTTATAACACAAGGCTATATTGCCAGAAATGCTTTTGGTGAAATTGATAATCTGAAAAGAGGTGGGAGCGATTATACAGCATCGCTGGTTGGAGTAGCTCTCCAAGCGAAAGAAATTCAAATATGGACAGACATTGATGGGATGCATAATAATGACCCCAGAATTATTAATAACACAAAACCCTTAGCAAATATATCTTTTGAAGAAGCTGCAGAGCTAGCATATTTTGGTGCTAAAATTTTACATCCTGCAAGTGTACACCCCGCAAAAATTGCCAACATACCAGTTAGATTAAAAAACACCATGCAACCTAAATCTTTTGGTACTTTAATTACATGTAAAACAAATGACAAGGGCATAAAAGCTATTGCTGCCAAAGACGGAATAACGGCAATAAAAATAAAAAGTGGAAGAATGCTTCTGGCACATGGTTTTATGCGAAAAGTTTTTGAAATATTTGAAATCTACAAAACCTCAATTGATATGGTTACTACTTCTGAAGTAGCGGTTTCGATAACAATAGATGAAACAAAATATTTAGATGATATTGTTGATGAATTGAGAAAATATGGAAATGTTGAAATGGAAACAAATCATACAATAATATGTATCGTGGGAGATTTTATAGCTGAAAGCAAAGGGTATGCGGCAACTATTTTTAAGGCGTTGAGAAATATTCCTATTCGAATGATATCTTATGGAGGAAGTAGACATAATATATCAGTCCTAATTGAAACATTACATAAAAAAGAAGCATTAACAGCACTTAATTCCATCTTATATTAATATGTTTAGTCCTGAAATTATAGAGCGTTTTAATAACACGCCAACTCCATTTTATTATTATGATTTGGAATTATTAAAAGATACATTAATGATTGTAAAAGAGGAATCTGGCAAATACAATTATCATGTACATTATGCACTTAAAGCAAATTCAAATGTTGAAATATTAGAGACTGTTCAGTCATATGGATTAGGTGCCGACTGTGTAAGTGGTAACGAAATTACAAGAGCAATAGAATCCGGTTTCTCAAGCGAAAAAATTGCTTTTGCTGGAGTTGGTAAATCTGATGAAGAAATTAATACCGGATTAGAAAATGATATTTTTTGTTTTAATTGTGAATCGATTCCAGAGTTGGTAGTGATTGATGTGTTGGCACAAAAGAAAAAAAAAATTGCAAACATTGCTTTGCGAATTAACCCAAATGTGGAAGCCAATACACATCATTATATTACAACAGGTTTAGAAGAAAATAAATTTGGAATTAATCGCTGGGAGCTAGAAGATGTTCTGGCGACTTTGCAATCACTCAAGAATATTAGGTTGATAGGTTTGCATTTTCATATTGGTTCTCAAATAACTGATTTAAGTAATTTTAAAGGACTTTGTTTACGTGTCAACGAAATTCAAGAATGGTTTTACGAACATCAGATTATTGTAAAACACATAAACGTTGGTGGAGGATTAGGAATTAATTATGAAAATCCGAAACAAGAACTAATTCCAGATTTTAAATCTTATTTTAAATTGTTTAATGATTTATTAGAATTACGTCCACAACAAGATTTGCATTTTGAGTTAGGACGCTCTATTGTAGGACAATGTGGAACATTAATTAGTAAAGTATTGTATGTTAAAAAAGGAGTAAATACTAATTTTGCTATTATTGATGCGGGTATGACGGAATTGATAAGGCCAGCGTTATATCAAGCCTTTCACAAGATAGAGAACCTCACTTCTATTGTTGACAAAAATGAACGATATGATATTGTTGGACCAATTTGTGAATCTTCCGATTGTTTTGGTAAGGCATTGATTTTACCCGCAACAACTAGAGGAGATATGATTGCTATCAATTCTTGCGGAGCTTATGGTGAGGTAATGGCATCGCAATACAATCTAAGAAAACTACCTAAGACTATTTATTGATTTGAAACATCAAATTGGGTAAGCCGGGCTCATAAGCTATAGCCGTAGTTGTTGCTTCATAAGGAAAAGAGATCGGAAAAATGACGATATTTTATACTAATAGAAATAAGGTGAATGAACGCGGCAAATGCTCATAGTTCCATCCGTTATCGCCAATCAATTAAACGACTTCAAATAAAAAGAAGGCGTAATCCCGGTGTATTTTTTAAATGCAATATTAAAAGATGACTTTGAACCAAAACCAACGGAATGTGCCATGGTTTCGATGGTAAGGTTTTTATTTCTCGGGTCAGAAAGTATCCGCCTTGCTTCTTTGATGCGGTATTCGTTAATGAAATTACTGAAGTTTTGATTTAGTTCTTCATTAATGATCTGTGAAATATAGGATCTACTTGATTCCAGGTTTTTCGAAAATATTTCAAGGGTAAAATCCTTTTTTAAATATGGCTTTTCTTTTTCCATTGATTCTAATATCCTGGTAAGTAAAACTTCCTTTTGTTCTTTGGATAATTGTGAACCTGAATATTTAGGTAAATCCAATGACGATGGGTCGATGTCAATATTCTTTTGTGATAATTGCCGGGATTTTTCAAGGAGTGATTCCTTTAATTGTTTTTCAGAGTTAACAATTTCCATGTTTTTCTTCACCAACACTTTATTGGCTTTGTTTTTTTGCCACATCTGGTATAGAATTATGATCAGGAATATGAGTACAATGGTAATTCCTGCAGCAAGTATATTTAACCATATCCGTTGATTGGAAAGCTTGATATCTTTAATTTCCTGTTCGGCATTTAAAAGTTTGATTTCCTGTTTACTAATTTCAAGTTGTTTTTCTTTTTTTTCGGTTTGGTACCTTATATTCAGCTCATTTAAATCTTTTAGTTGGTTTTTGTACACCATTGAATCTTTATACATTATGTGCTTTTTATAATGATCCAGGGCTTTAAAAAATTCACCATTAGCTAAATAAACTTTATATAAATTTTTATGGTATCTAAAGTTAGCTACCAGCCTGTTGTTTTGTTTTTGATGGTCAAAAGCCTGAGAATAATATTTTTTGGCTTCTTCAACCAAATCCTGTTTTAATTTTATGTTACCAATATTATTTAATATTATTGGTATTTGTCTTTGATCATTTACCTGCTTGAAAATTTCCAGGGACATTTCAAGGTATTGTAGTGATAATCCCCAATCCTGTAGCCGGTAATAGGGTAACGAAAGGTTATTGTAGTTTTCTGCCAACCCTTCAATATTACCCAGGAGTTTTCGGATTTTGAGGGATCTTTTTGAATATAGGATAGATTGCTGATATTCATTTTTAAAATAATAGGTAAGTGCAATGTCATTTAATGCCTGGCTAACACCTGCAGAGTCATTAATGGCTTCAAAATACTTTAAGTTTTCAAAAAAAATTTCCAGTGCTAAATCCAGTTTTTTTTGTTCAGCGTATATTTCACCCAGTAATTTTTTGCTTGAAGCAACTTGTTCATAATTGTTTTTCAATTCTGAAAGTCTTAGCGCTTTAAAAGCATATTTAGCACTGGCATCATATTCACGTGTTAACCGGAAGTTTTGTGCAATCTTCTGATAAACTGAAAGTAAACTGTCGGTATTGTTTTTTTGTTCGTAGAATGTAATACTTTTTGTAAAATAGAACTCCGCAAGTTTATATTCTGCCAGTTTGTTACAAACCTGCCCGCTAAGAAGATAATAATATGCTTTAGCTTCCGGGTTGATTACTTCTATTGCTTGGTTTCCTGCCTGCTTAACTTCTTCTTTGGCCGATTGAAAATCATTTAATCCGTAATAAATATTTATAAGATGATTGTAACAGGTTAATATTAGTGTTTTATCCTTTAGGCTTGTGGCAATCTTTATTGCTTCGCGGTTATAAACTATGGCCAGCGAGTCGTTTTTGTTTATTTGTGATTGGCTTTGCTCAAGCAGTGTCGTTATTTTTTCGGTTGCTTGAATCTTTTTCTGGTTAGTTGAGTCAGCAGGATTTGTATCCTGGCTATGGGTTTGACAGATAAACAATGATAATAGAAATAATAGAAAACAATGTTTATTTACAAGTTGCATATCAATTGACCCTTTTAATATATCCGGCCTCTTCAGTTTAGGGATTCTCAGCCCCCACTTGTGCAAAGTTATTATTTTTATCTATCAATATTTTATATACAGAGTAGATTTCTCTTTGTGAAACTTTGGGAATGCTTTGTGAAACTTTGTGTAATAGCTGTACCACAGAGCTACACGAAGAAGCACAGAGTTACACAAAGAAAAAAACAAATAAAAATTTTAGCAAATTTGAAAGAATTGAACAGCCCTGCTAATAATCTATCATATTTACCTCGAATGTGTCACCATTGCCATAAATTTCTTCAATTGGTTTATTGGCCTGGTTTTCACCGGCAGGCTTTAATAGAGTGACTTTATATTGATACCGGCCCGTTACAGTAGCGTTATTATTTATTAGTTTTAAAGTTGTTAAAGGGCCGATTTCAATAAATGGGATGTTATGCCTTTGAATTGTTTCTTCGACTTTCTGTTTATTGTTCTGTAAGAAATCATAATTTTCGACAATAACATTTTTAAGGATTCCCAAACCTCCAACCAGTTTATATTTTTCGGCTGTTATATTTCGTTCTTCAATTTCCTGATTGTAGTTTTTGTTTTTAATAAATAGTTTTTCTGCCAAAACAGAAGCCCCTTTACCATAACCTGCAAAAGTTGCACCATTGTTAAGGGCATTATGCAGGGCATTGTGTAAAATTGAATCCCGGGCAAATCTTAGTAAGCCCTTTTTCCCGCCATCCATTATACAAATTAAGCTGGCATTTTCGATAGCCAATATATCAGTATTTTGAATTTTTATACCCTGCTTCAACTTCAGGCTGTGAACTGCGTGAATATGCT
>CAZDWF010000056.1:0-22217 GCA_964508895.1 uncultured Bacteroidales bacterium | reverse complement strand
TATTTGAAAAAAAACGTAACTATTTATCAACAATGTGGTAAAATGTGGTAAAATCTATACTATATTTACACATTATTAATTAAGTGTAGTGTCGAATATTATAGGAACATATGAATGCAAGGTTGATGCTAAAGGGCGTCTGATGTTTCCTGTTTCTTTCAAAAATCAGCTGGGAGAAGCCACTTCAGCAGGTTTTGTTTTAAAGAGGAGCATATTTGAAAGATGCCTTGAACTCTTTCCTATGGATGAATGGAACCTGGAAACAGAGAAGGTCAAAAAGAAAAACCGATTTATAAAAAAGAACCAGGACTTCATTCGCAAATTCATGGGTGGTGTTAAGCTTGCTGAACTTGACTCAACAGGACGACTTCTTATCCCAAAGGACCTTATTACATATGCCGGGATCAAAAAAGAGATAGTATGCACTTCTGTAATGAACAGAATTGAGATCTGGGATAAGATTGAGTATGAAAAGACTGTTGATTATGATCCTGATGAATTCGGCAACCTCGCTGAAGAAGTAATGGGTGAAGAAAGTACAGAATAACATATCATACCACAATCCGGTATTACTTCATCGATCTGTAAAAGAGACAATTACAGATCCTGATGGTAATTATGTAGACGCTACGTTCGGTGGTGGTGGTCATTCGGCAGAAATACTTCGTAATCTCAAAAAGGGTAAATTATTCGCATTCGATCAGGATGATGATGCCAGAAACAATTTATTTGAAGATCCCAGATTTACTTTTATCAATGCAAATTTCAGCTACATAAAAAATTTCCTGAGATATTATAATGCAATACCGGTTGATGGTATACTTGCTGACCTGGGAATTTCTTCATATCAAATTAACACCGCTGGGAAAGGTTTTTCAATTCGTTTTGATGATGAGCTCAACATGAGAATGGATCAGAATAATCCTGTTTCAGCTAAAACTGTAGTTAATGATTATGATGAGAATCATCTTTATCAGATCTTTAAGGAATATGGTGAAATATACAATGCCCGTCAGCTTTCAAGAGCAATAATTTCTGCAAGGAACAATCAAAAAATAGAAACTACAGGACAGCTTGTTTTCATTGCAGAAAAATTCACTCCGAAGAATTCATTAAACAAATATCTGGCTAAGGTTTTCCAGGCAATACGAATTGAAGTAAACAAAGAACTTGAGAATCTAAAAACATTTCTGATTGATAGCCTGGATGTTTTGGATAATGGTGGACGGCTGGTTGTGATCTCTTATCACTCATTGGAAGACAGGCTTGTAAAAAATTTCATAAAAACAGGAAACTTCGAAGGTCATATTGAAAAAGATTTTTACGGAAACATAAAGGCTCCTTTTAAATCTATCAGCAGAAAACCAATTATACCTGATCCTGAAGAAATTGAAAGAAATCCACGATCAAGAAGCGCAAAAATGAGAATAGCAGAAAAACTATGAATGAAGAATTTGAAAATATTAATGAGTTAAAGGAAGATGATCCCAGGAAGGCCTCAGGAGTTGGGAAATCAATTTCCGGATTACTGGGTGGTACTTTTCTTGCTGGAAAGAAAACTCAAAAACTCTTTCCATTTATATTCTACATAGCATTTCTGGCGATCCTTTACATAGGTAATACTTATATAGCTGAGAGTAAGATCAGGAAAATGGATGAGATACGTGGTGAGCTAAAAGAACTAAGGTTTGAATATATAAATACAAAGTCTGAGTTAATGAGCCAGACAAAACAATCAAGCATAACAAATAAACTTGCAAATCAGGGACTTAGGGAATCTGTTGTCCCCCCAGACAAACTGGTGGTTGAAGAAATTGATAATGACTGATAATAAGAAAGAAATATTAAAAAGAGTATACCTGGTATATTTTCTGATGTTGCTGGGTGGTTTTGCTATTATTGGTCAGGTATTGAGGATACAGGTGATTCAGGGAGATGTCTTACTTGAAAAAGCTCAAAAACAAGAGTTGAAATATTTCACGATTGATGCCACAAGAGGCAATATTCTAGCTGAGGATGGCAATCTGCTCGCAACCTCAGTACCTATTTTTGAAATCAGAATGGATGTAGGTTCACCACTTATTTCTGACAAACTCTTTGCAGACAATCTTGATTCCCTTGCAAGGCAACTTGCAAACATCCTGAAAAATAAAACAAAAGCCCAGTACAAAAAAGATCTCAGAAGAGCCAGGACAAAAGGGAATCGCTACTTTCTGCTTAAAAGAAGAGTTAATTACAGTCAACTTAAGAAACTTAAAAAATGTCCTATTCTGAGAAAAGGAAAATATAAAGGAGGACTTATTATCATTGAAGGATCCAGGAGAGAAATGCCATATGATGAACTTGCAAAGAGAACCATCGGTTATGAAATCAGCAAGGAAAACCTTTTTGTAGGATTAGAAGGTGCATACCACGAATATCTTAGTGGTTCTGAAGGCAAGCAATTGAGAAGAAGATTAAGCCATGGCGACTGGAAACCTGTTCATGATGAGAACCAGATAGAACCAAAAAATGGGAATGATGTTATTTCCACTATAGATGTTAACATTCAGGATGTTGCAGAAAACGCATTACGAAAAAACCTGATCAGGCATGAAGCATTCCAGGGATGCGCTATTGTTATGGAGGTTGAAACAGGTGAGATCAAAGCAATTGCCAACCTCAGAAGAGACGAGAAAGACGGTAAATTTAAAGAATCATACAATTATGCAATAGGTGAAGTTGTTGAGCCTGGCTCAACCGTAAAACTTGCTTCATTAATTGCCCTCCTGGAAGATAATAAAATAGGCCTGGACGACACAATAGACATCGGCGACGGCTGGGTGGTATACCACGGCCATACTATGAAAGATGTTAAAAAAATCCGTGATGGCAGAATTTCAGTAAGAGAAGCATTTGAGAAATCCTCCAATGTGGGTGTCTCAAAATTAGTAAAAGAAGCATTTGGTGAAGATCAGGAAGAATTTGCTGACTATTTTAGGAAGTTCAGGTTGCACGAACCGCTGGGATTAGAAATTGCAGGTGAAGGAAATCCTGTTGTAAAACATCCTTCCGATGGATCATCCTGGTATGGAACTACATTAACTTCCATGTCAATTGGGTATGAGATCCTGCTCACTCCATTACAACTACTCACTCTTTATAATGCAGTAGCTAATAATGGAAAAATGGTAAAGCCCATGTTTGTTAAAGCCATTACACAATCAGGTGTAATTACTGAAGTCTTTGAACCGGAAATAAGGGTTAGCAGCATATGCTCACAGGAAACTATAGATTCAGTTAAAGCAGTCCTAGAAGCAATTGTAGAAAGAGGAACGGCAAGATCGATAAACAATAAGATCTATAAGATCGCGGGAAAAACCGGAACCGCACAAATAGCCGATAAAAATAAAGGGTATGCTGTAAAAACCTACAATTCAACTTTTGTGGGATATTTCCCTGCCGATGATCCCCAGTATAGCTGTATAGCAATTATTAATAATCCAACCAAAGGATATTATTATGGTAGTTCTGTAGCAGCTCCTGTGTTCAAAGAGATCTCTGATAAAGTATATGCATTCAATTACAGGCTTGTTAAAACCAATTCTGATGATGAAATGGTTCAAAATATTCCCCCTTTTGTAATTGGCAATCGTGCTGATATAGAATATGTATGCAGCTATCTAAATATTCCTGTAAGCCCTGAGTCAAGTAAATCATCCTGGATAGTAACAGATATTAAAGACACAGTAGTTGAATATAAAACCAAAACCATAAAACCGAAGATTGTTCCATCAGTAATTGGAATGACTGCAAAGGATGCAGTTTACATTTTAGACGACCTGGGATTGAAAGTAAGGATCAATGGAAGAGGGATAGTTACGCAACAATCAATTAAGCCAGGACAGCCTTTAATAAAAGGTAAAACCATAAATCTGAACCTGACATAATATGAAAAAGAAATTAGCTGACATATTATATAAGGTAGACATTGTTGAATCAATAGGTCCAGCAGACAAAGAGGTATTGTCAATGGTATTTGACTCCAGAAAAGCTGAGAAAGAAAGTGTTTTTGTTGCTTTTAAAGGAACACAGCTTGATGGTCATAAATTTATTGAACAGGCAATTTCAGCAGGAGCTGTTGCGATTGTGTGTGAGAATATTCCTGAAATGATCCATGAGGGAATAACATATATCAGAGTTGAAAACAGCCAGGAAGCATTAGCGATAATCGCATCAAATTTCTTCGATAATCCTTCTGAAAAGATAAATCTTATTGGCATTACCGGAACAAATGGCAAAACTACTATAGCAAGCTTGCTTTATAAACTATTTCAGAAACTGGGCTTTAAAGTCGCATTGCTCTCAACCATTAATAATAAAATCAATGACGAGATCTATAATGCCACCCACACCACACCAGATCCGATTCATCTTAACAGCTTTCTGAATGATGCAATTGAGGCAGGATGTGAATTTGCATTTATGGAAGTAAGCTCTCATGCCATTTCTCAATACAGGATAGCAGGCTTAGAATTTAAAGCAGGCATTTTTACCAATATCACTCACGAACACCTTGACTATCACAATACTTTTAAGAACTACATTGATGCCAAGAAAGCATTCTTTGACACACTGAGTAAAAATGCCTTTGCTCTTACAAATACTGACGACAGAAATGGTGAATTCATGCTTCAGAATACAACTGCAAGGAAATACACTTACAGATTATCCAGAGTTTCAGATTTCAAGGCAAGGATTTTAGAAACACATTTCGACGGATTGCTTCTGCAAATCCAGGATAAAGAAATATGGACCCAGTTAAGCGGACAGTTTAATGCTTACAATCTCCTTGCTGTCTTTGCCACAGCAATTCTACTTCAACAGGATGAAACTTCTGTCCTTACAAAACTAAGCACACTCCAACCCGTTGAAGGGCGCTTTGATATGATCAAATCTCTGGATGGCAAAACAGCTATTGTAGACTATGCTCATTCTCCGGATGCTCTTGAGAATATTATCAAATCAATAAATAATATCAGGGAAGCAGGTCAAAACCTCATCACAGTGATTGGCGCAGGTGGAGATCGTGATAAGGATAAAAGACCACTTATGGGAAAGATCGCTTCCGAAAACTGCAACAAAGTGATAATCACTTCTGATAATCCAAGAACTGAAGATCCTGAGACTATCATTAAAGAGATTAAAAAAGGGATTGATGTGGCTAATATGAAAAACACTTTAACCATCAGCGACAGGAAAGAAGCCATAAGAACAGCATGCATGCTTGCAAATAGCGGAGATATCATACTTGTCGCAGGAAAGGGCCATGAGAAATACCAGGAAATTAATGGGATACGATACGATTTTGATGACAAGCAAATAATAAGAGAAATTTTTAAAACCAATAACAGCTGATCATGTTATATTATCTATTTGACTATCTTCAAGAATGCTGTAACTTCCCCGGTGCAGGGGTGTTCCAGTATATTTCATTTAGAGCTGCTGCTGCTGTAATCACATCTTTGATAATATCACTTTTATTTGGTAAAAGATGGATCAGGTTCCTTAACCGTAAGCAGGTTGGAGAAACTATTAGGGACCTTGGACTGGAAGGCCAACTTGAAAAACAAGGAACTCCAACCATGGGTGGATTAATAATCCTTGCTGCAATTCTGATCCCTACCATTCTTTTCGCAAAACTTGACAATATCTATATCATCCTTATGCTGTTCACAACCTTATGGCTTGGAATGGTTGGCTTCGCAGATGATTATATTAAGGTTTTTAAAAAGAACAAAAGAGGGCTTCCCGGTAAGTTTAAGGTAATCGGACAAATTACCCTGGGATTAGTTGTTGGATTGACAATCTATTTCAGTGATGATGTTGTAATAAGAGAGAAAGCAAAGGTGGGGCAGGATATGACCATTGAACAAACAATAACAGACAACTCCACAGTAACGGGATTCTCAAAAGAAGCAATAAAATCTACTAAAACAAGTATACCATTCTTTAAGAATAACGAACTTGATTATGCATTGCTGATTACATGGGCAGGAAAAGGATTGCGTAAGTGGGCCTTTCTCATCTACATCCCTATTGTTATTCTTATTATTACAGCCGTCTCCAATGGAGCAAATCTCACGGATGGAATGGATGGCCTTGCTACAGGTTCATCAGCAATAATTGGAGCAACTCTCGGTATACTTGCCTGGGTATCTGGCAATATTGTTTTTGCTGATTATCTGAACATAATGTATATACCCAATTCTGGTGAACTTACAATTTTCATAAGTGCCTTTGTTGGAGCATGTATTGGATTCCTGTGGTATAATTCATACCCGGCGCAAGTGTTTATGGGTGATACAGGAAGCCTGGCAATTGGTGGGATAATAGCTGTATTTGCCATACTGATAAGGAAAGAGCTTCTCATACCCATTCTTTGTGGAATATTCCTGGTTGAGAGCTTATCAGTGATCATGCAGGTATCATTTTTTAAGTATACAAGAAAAAAGTTCGGGGAAGGAAAAAGGATATTCAAGATGTCGCCATTACATCATCATTATCAAATTCTTGGCTATCCTGAACCTAAAATAGTACAACGATTTCTCATTGTAGGAATTATGCTTGCAGTATTAACAATAATAACATTAAAACTCAGATAAAAATACAAAATGAATAGCTATGATATTGTCATTCTTGGTTCTGGAGAAAGTGGTACAGGAACAGCAATCCTGGCAAAAGAAAAAGGCATGAAGCCTTTTGTCTCCGACCTGGGATCCATCAAGCATAGTTATAAAGAAGTTCTTTCACATCATGATATCAAATTTGAAGAGGGTAAGCACAGTGAAAATATCATCCTGGATACTAATGAAATAGTTAAGAGTCCGGGGATACCTGATAATATTCCGCTACTTATCAAAGCTAATGAAAAGCATATTCCTGTAATCTCAGAAATTGAATTTGCATACAGGTATACTCAAGGTAAAATGATATGTATCAGTGGCAGTAATGGTAAAACAACCACTACCCTGCTCACACATCATATCCTGAAAAATGCAGGTTTTGATGCTTGTCTTGCAGGAAACATTGGACAAAGTTTTGCTCTGGAAGTGGCTCATGGAGATCACGATTATTTTGTGCTTGAGATCAGCAGTTTTCAACTTGATGGGATGTTTGATTTCAAAGCAGACATCGCCATTCTAATGAATATAACACCTGATCATCTTGATCGCTATGATAACGATTTTGAAAAATATTCTGATTCAAAATTCAGGATAATCCGGAATCAGAAACCCGATGATGCATTCATCTATTGCTTTGATGATACAACAATCAAAAACAGGCTTCAAACATTAAAGGTCACAGCCAAACAATTTCCCTTTTCGATCAAAAAAGATATCAAAGGTGACGGAGCATATTTAAAAGAAAATGAAATAATTATAAATATAAACTCAAATCCAGTTTTTATGACTTTAGAATCTTTAGCATTACAGGGTAAACACAACATTTACAACTCAATGGCAGCGGGCATTGCTACGCGTATTCTTGAAGTAAGTAAAGACAGAATAAAGGAGAGTCTTTCAGATTTCCAGAACATTGAGCACAGATTGGAATTTGTTGCGAACATACAGGGCATTGAATATATCAATGACTCTAAAGCCACAAATATTAACTCCACATGGTATGCACTCGAAAGCATGAATAAGCCGGTAATATGGATTGCAGGAGGTGTGGATAAGGGCAATGATTATTCTATGTTAATGGATCTGGTAAAAGAAAAGGTTAAAGCTATTGTCTGCCTTGAAAAGGAAACCAGCAAGATAAAAGACACATTTGCCGGTATTGTTGAAACAATAGTTACAGCAAGTTCAATGGAAGAAGCTGTTAAGCAAACATTTTATCTTGGAAATAAAGATGAGATTGTCCTGCTTTCACCAGCCTGTGCAAGCTTCGATCTGTTCGAAAACTATGTTGAAAGAGGCGAAAAGTTTAAAGAAGAAGTGAAGAAATTATAATCAAGTATGAATACCATTTTAAAAAATATCAAGGGTGATAGGGTAATCTGGGCTGTAGTCATACTGCTTTCGATCTTCTCAATTCTGGCAGTATACAGCTCTACAGGCACACTGGCCTATAAATATAAAAGTGGTAACACGGAGTATTATGTGTTCAAACATCTTGTTATACTGGCTTTGGGTTTTATTTTAATGTACCTGACACACCTTATTAAATACACTTATTTCTCCAGGATATTCCATTTAGCTCTTTATATAGCTTTTCCACTTCTGATATTAACCCTTGTAATAGGATTAAATCTAAACGAAGCAAAAAGGGTATTACCTCTTCCTTTTAACCTGACATTTCAAACATCTGACCTTGCAAAGCTCACCCTGATAATGGTTATTGCAAGGGCATTGACTAAAAAAGATATTGACCTGAGCATATTTAAAAATGCATTAAGGTATTTATTTTTACCAACAGTATTGATCTGTGGTTTAATCCTGCCCAGTAACTTTTCAACAGCAGCCTTACTTTTTAGTATATGCATCATTCTAATGTTCATCGGACGTGTAAAGCTGAAATTCATAGTATACTTTGTTGGGATGATGATCTTGGGTTTATTCCTTTTGTTTCTTATAAACAAAGCAATCCCCGGCACTATTCCCCGTGCTCAAACCTGGGAAAACAGGCTTATACATTTTTTCAAAGATGATAACCAGGATGATGATAGTGTTTACCAGGTTGAACAATCTAAAATAGCCATTGCTTCAGGAGGATTGTTTGGTAAAATGCCAGGAAACAGTACTCAACGAAATTTCCTGCCTCACCCCTATTCTGATTTCATATTTGCAATAATAATAGAAGAATACGGACTGGCAGGTGGAGCATTTGTGGTTTTACTTTACCTTATATTGCTTTTCAGAGTTGTTAAGATCGTTACAAAAGTTCCTCGAAACTTTGGGGCGTTAATAGCCTTTGGAGTGGGGTTTAGCCTCGTTTTCCAGGCATTAATAAATATGATGGTTGCGGTAAACCTTTTACCGGTTACAGGACAACCATTGCCTCTTGTTAGTATGGGGGGTACATCAATATGGTTTACATCCATTTCCATAGGAATAATTTTAAGTGTTAGTAAAGAAATTGATAATAAAACTATAGATGAAATATCCAAGGATTCCATGTTAATACAAAATGAGAATGATAATATTGGATATTCCGTATGAGCTGTTATATAATATTATATGCACATGAAAAAGAATTTGCAAAAGCATAAAAAAAGAATCATTTTTAGTGGTGGTGGTACCGGAGGACATATCTTCCCTGCTATTGCAATTGCAAATGCGCTAAGATCAAAACTTGATGATCCGGAAATATTATTTATAGGAGCAAAAGGCAGGATGGAGATGGAAAAAGTTCCCAAAGCAGGGTACAAGATCCAGGGATTATGGATAAGCGGATTACAGCGAAAATTAAGCCTGAAAAATTTGCTGTTTCCTGTAAAACTCGTTTCAAGCCTTATAAAAGCAAAATTCATAATTTCAGCATTTAAACCGGATGTGGTCGTTGGAACCGGTGGCTATGCCAGTGGCCCTACATTGCGCATCGCATCATTAAAGAAAATCCCTTGTCTTATCCAGGAACAAAACTCCTTTCCCGGTATAACGAACAGACTGCTTTCATCAAAAGTCAGAAAGATATGTGTTGCATACGATAATATGGGAAACTACTTTCCTGAAGAAAAGATCATAAAAACAGGTAATCCTGTAAGAAAAGATATTACCAACATCAGTGACAAGAAAGAGGCAGGATTAAAGGAATTTTCTTTATCGGCCGACAAAAAAACATTACTGCTTATTGGAGGATCCCAGGGTGCACTATCCATAAATTTGCAGATAATCAACATGCTTGAAAGCATTATTGAAAAAAATACTCAGCTAATATGGCAAACAGGAGTGCATTTTGCTGAGGCTGCCAATACAAAACTAATAGAATTAAAAAATAAACATAAAAATGCAGATAAACTAATTAAGATAACTCCATTTATTTATCAAATGGATCAGGCATTTGCAGTTGCAGATGTGGTTATCTCAAGGGCTGGTGCCATAGCAATTTCAGAACTATGTGTGGTAGGGAAACCCTGCATCCTTATCCCTTTGCCATCAGCTGCTGAAGATCACCAGACAAAAAATGCACAAGCACTGCTTGATAAAAATGCTGCCATCATGGTCAGAGATAATGAAATGACTGATAAATTACAGGACACTATCATGGAACTGCTTGAAAATAAAGCAAAACAGGAGTTGTTAAATGAGAATATTTTAAAAATGGCAATACCTGATGCAGCAGACAAAATTGCTGATGAGGTAATAAAAATTATGTGATGTGATACAGATAGAAAAATTACATAGGGTTTACTTTTTAGGAATAGGTGGCATAGGTATGAGCGCCCTGGCAAGATATTTCTTAAAACTGGGAATAAAAGTCTCAGGATATGACAAGACACCTACTCAACTTACAGACGAATTAATCAGTGAGGGCATAGACATACATTTCGAGGAAGACATACAAAGTATCCCTAAAGATGCTGAGCTTGTAATTTATACACCAGCGATACCAACAGATAATAAAGAGTTCGTCTATATCACTGCTTCTCATATCCCTTTGATGAAAAGAGCTACGGTGCTGGAAGAAATAACCTCTGGCAAGTTTACTATTGCTGTAGCAGGCACTCACGGAAAAACATCTGTTTCTTCGATAATAACACATATCCTGAAACATTCAGGGAAGAAAGTATGCGCTTTCATAGGTGGTATTATGAAAAACTATAACAGCAACTTTGTTTATTCTGATCATCCGGAAATATTTGTTGTTGAAGCAGATGAATACGACAGGTCATTCCTTGCACTAAATCCTGAAATAGGGCTTATAACAGCCATTGATGCAGACCATCTCGATATTTATGGTTCCTATGAAAACCTGGAGAATGCTTTTAAGGAATTTTCTGAAAAGATCAAAAATGGAGGCAGCCTGATAGTTAATGAAAAACTAAGGGATAAAGAATTCTCTGAATATGTTAATTTATTCTCATATGGATTTGATAATGACAACAGTGCATTTATCTCTGACTATAATGTTAAAGATGGAAAGATCATCCTGGATTTTTCTTATGCAGGAAATACAACTATAAATAATATCGAATGGAAGCTGCCGGGATCATACAATATGGAAAATGCACTGGCTGCTTCATTAATTGCAAAAATATCCGGTGTTGATGACGGATCCATCAAAGAAGCTTTAAAAAGCTATGAGGGGGTCAGGCGGAGATTTGATATACAGCTGCAGACAGAAAACATTGTTTACATAGATGATTATGCGCATCATCCTGAAGAAATTAAGGCATGTATTAATGGAGTAAAAACATTATATCCTGACAAAAAGATCTGTGGAATATTTCAACCTCATCTGTACAGCAGAACAAAAGATTTCGCAGAAGGTTTTGCAGAAAGCCTGGAACCTCTGTATGAGATCATATTACTTGACATTTATCCTGCGAGAGAAAAACCCATTCCAGGTATTGATTCAGGGATCATCCTGGAAAAGATAAATAATAAGAATAAATCTCACTGCACTAAAGAACAGCTATTAGATACATTGGAATCAAAGGAATTTGACATTTTATTAAGCATAGGAGCCGGGGATATTGAAAGCCTCGTTGATGATATTAAATCAAAACTATTGAAAGCAAATGTTTAAAAGAATACTTGAAATATTATTCTGGATTGCCTTTATGGGAGGATTGATCTTTGTGCTTTCATTTACAAGCAAACAGCATGATAATATATCATGCAAAAGCATTGATATAATAATTGTTCATGAGGGTACAGATGAGATGATAAGTAAGGAAAATGTGCTCATGCTTGTGAAAAATGTTGATGATTCAATAGAGCATATGAAAATCTGCAATATTCCTATTACAAGGATCTATAATGCAATCAATGAAAACAAGGCTATTAAACAGTCGAATATTTATGCAGGCATTGATGGTTCTGTGCATATTAAGATTCACCAGCGTAAACCTGTGCTAAAGATATTTAACCCTGAACAAACATTATATATTGATGAGGAAAACATCATTTTTGAATCCAGGAACGGGGAATCTGCCAGGGTAATTATTGCGAATGGATTTATTGATCCCATCAGATTAAATGAAACAGGAATTGTGTTGGTCGACACCATTCAGAATAAGCAGTATTCAGAATTACTAGCACTTTCAAAATTTATCAGGAATGATGAGTTCCTTAATTCAATGATTGAACAGATTTATGTCAATGAAGATAAAGAGTATGAAATAATTCCAAAGATCGGACGACAAATTATACTCTTAGGAGATATTAATAATTACAGAAGTAAACTTTCAAAACTCAAAGCATTCTTCATTCAGGGAGCTGCTGTTGAGGGATGGACAAAATATAAAACCATCAACCTGAAATTTGAAGATCAGGTTGTATGTGAAAAGAAATAACACTAAAAAAAACAGGCTATGAATGATTCAGAAATAATTGTTGGACTAGACATAGGAACGACCAAGATAGCTGCCATTGTCGGAAGAAAGAACGAACACGGCAAAATTGAGATACTTGGTCACGGAAAAACAGAATCAATTGGCGTAAAACGAGGAGTTGTGGCCAATATTGAGAACACTGTTAACTCAATAAAGATTGCTATTGAGCAGGCTGAGCAAAAGTCGGGGGTAAACATCAAATATGTTAATGTCGGTATTGCCGGGCAGCATATTAAAAGTTTACAACATCATGGCAGCATCATACGAAAAAATATTGATGAGGAAATAAGCAAAGATGATATCGAAACCTTGCATAGTAATATGTTCAACCTGAACATGAACCCGGGAGAAGAGATAATAGAGGTGATCCCGCAGGAGTATATTATTGATGCTGAGCAAGGTATAAAAGAGCCGGTAGGAATGCTCGGGAATACCCTTGAAGCCAATTTTCATATTATCATCGGACAAACTGCAGCTGCTAAAAACATTTATAAATGTATTCGTAAGGCAGGACTTGAAGTGGTTGACCTCATCCTGGAGCCTATTGCTTCAGCTCATGCATGCTTAAGTGAAGAAGAAAAAGAAGCCGGTGTTGCTCTTGTTGATATAGGTGGTGGTACTACTGATATAGCTATTTTTCAGGATGGCATTATCAGGCACACTGCAGTAATTCCATTTGGGGGAGATATTATCACAGAAGACATCAAAGAAGGGTGTACTATTATTAAAAAGCATGCCGAAGAACTTAAGGTGAAGTTTGGTTCTGCACTGGCAAGTGAAAACAGAGAAGAAGAGATTGTAGCTATTCCCGGATTAAGAGGCAGGCCTCCAAAAGAAATTACACTTAAAAATCTTGCGAATATTATAGAAGCAAGGATGGAAGAGATCATAGAACATGTTTACTATGAGATAAAGAATTCAGGATATGAAAACAAGCTTATTGCAGGCATTGTCCTTACCGGAGGTGGTTCGCAGCTTAAGCATGTTGCACAGCTAACAGAATTCACCACCGGAAAAGATACCAGGGTAGGATACCCTAATGAGCATCTTGCAAAAGATGTAGCAGATGAACTTGCAAGTCCAATGTACTCAACAAGTATAGGACTTGTAATCGAAGGTATTTATCGTTACGAGCAGGATCTTGCGAAATCATCCAACAATTTTGAAGACAAGGAAAAGGAGACTGACAAAGAAGAAACTGAAGACCCGGAAAATAAAAAAGGATTCAAACCTCCGAGTTTCCTGAAAAGGATACAGGAATGGTTCGAAGGAGATGAACTTGAATAGAAAAAACCATAATACAAAAAATAAACTATTTAAAAGCAAACAACATGGAAGATATGATCACATTTGACTCTCCCAAAAACCAATCATCCATTATCAAGGTAATTGGTGTTGGGGGCGGTGGCAGCAATGCTGTAAACCATATGTACCGTCAGGGCATTACGGATGTAGATTTTATAGTCTGTAATACCGACTTGCAGGCACTGGAAATGAGTCCTGTCCCCAATAGAATTCATCTTGGCAAAAAAGGATTAGGTGCCGGCTCTTTACCCTTTGTTGGTGAAAAGGCTGCTCTTGAAAAAGCTGATGAGATAAAAGAGTATTTATCACATCAAACTGAAATGCTTTTTATCACTGCAGGAATGGGCGGAGGAACAGGAACAGGTGCTGCACCGGTAATTGCAAAAATTGCAAAGGAAATAGACCTTAAGGATGAAGATGTACCAAAAATTCTGACTGTAGCTATCGTCACTATTCCCTTTTCATTCGAAGGTAAGAAACGACGTGACCAGGCACATAAAGGTATTGAAGAACTTCGCAAACACTGTGATGCCGTACTTATGATCAGCAATGACAAACTCAGGGATCTGTATGGAGACCTGCCCTTATCAAAGGCGTTTGCCCAGGCAGATAATGTATTGCTCACCGCAGCCAGAGGTATTGCAGAGATCATCACTGTTAAAGCATATGTTAATATCGACTTTAAAGATGTTAATACGGTGATGAGTAACAGTGGCGTTGCAATACTTGGTACAGGAAAAGCGAGTGGAGAACAACGTGCAAGGGAAGCAATTGATATGGCACTTACTTCACCTTTGCTAAATGATAATGATATCTCAGGAACGAACAATATTCTGCTTTATCTTTCTTCAGGAAGCAAGGAAATATCTATGGATGAAATTACAGAAATTACTGAATATATCATTCATAAGGCAGGTTCTGAAGTGGAAATAATCTGGGGGGCAGGGAAGGATGAAGATCTTGAGGATGATATATGTATTACAATTGTTGCCACTGGCTTTGAGAAAAATGAATCCAAACCACCAGTAGTACATGTTTTGTTCGATGATGAAGAGGGTCCAACAGACCGAGTTGTACCAAAACTCAAAAAGCCTAAGGAAACGATCAAATTCGAGCGGAAAGATAAAAAAATTATTGAGGATATTCCTATAAGCACTGACGATACTCCGAAAAAGAAAATAGTTCATAATCTCAGTGATAATCCGGAAGCCCACATTGCTGAAAATCCTGTTTTGGAGAAATCAGAAAAACCCAAACCGATAATTTTTGAAGGTGAAGTACCGGTTAAAAAACCACTTTTAAGATCAAAAAAACCGACTGAGGATTTGGATGCAATGGAGGTTAAATCCAAAGAGAGGGTTAGCAAACTTAAAGCTTTAAGTATGAAAATAAAAAGCCCATCAGGATTGTCAGAGCTGGAAAATGAGCCTGCTTATATTAGAAAGAATGTAAAATTATCTGATAACAAGCCATCGGAAGACTCTATAATTTCAAGATTCAGCCTTGAAGAAGACGAAGACAACAATGCTGAATTAAAATCTGATAATTCATTTTTACATGATAATGTTGATTAATTTTGTCTTAATGTGATCTATCTTCAAAAAATTGTATTATGAGTTTAACAGACAAAATCAATAAGGATATCAAAGCAGCAATGCTTGCAAAAGAATCAAAAAAACTGGAAGCCTTGCGTGCTGTCAAAGCTGCATTGCTATTGGCAATGACTGATAAATCATCCGGTGGAGAGGTAAGCCAGGATGCAGAAATCAAAATACTGCAGAAGCTTGTAAAGCAAAGAAAAGAATCTGCTGAGTTGTACAGGTCTCAAAACAGGCCGGAGCTTGCTGAAGATGAAGAATTTCAATATTCAATTATCGAAAAATATTTGCCGGAGCAAATGGGTGAAGATGAACTCAAAAAAATTATTCAGGATATTATTAATCAGACAGGGGCTGAATCCATGCGTGATATGGGAAAAGTGATGGGAATGGCCAGTATGCAACTTGCCGGAAAAGCTGACAATAGGCTGATCTCACAGATAGTTAAGGAATTGCTTCAATAAAAAAAGGCTGTCGTTTCCGGCAGCCTTTTTTTTTAATTTTATCCTAACATAAGTCTTTTAAACTCTGTAACTGTCAAATCCTTGTGTTTTCCTTCTAAGTAATCTCTAACTGCCGTTTTTGACTCCTTAATGAATTCCTGATTTAACAATGTATTTTCCTTAAAGAATTTATTGAGTTTACCCATGGCAATTTTCTCAAGTATTGCTTCAGGTTTGCCTTCCTGGCGAGCCTGATCTTTACCAATCTCAATTTCTTTATTTATAACATCCTGTGTAACACTGTCTTTATCAATAGCAACTGGGTTCATTGCTGCAACCTGCATTGCTATATCCTTACCAATGGTTACAACATCCTCAACGTCATTCATGTTCATTCCTACGATAGTTGCCAGTTTGTTACCCATGTGAATGTATGCAACTGAAGCAGGAGCATCAATATACTCATAACCACCCATTTCAATTTTTTCACCAATCTTACCTAATTGCTCATTAAGATTATCTTCTATAGTATGACCATTCAGATCAAGAGCTTTCAGTTCTTCAATAGATTTTGGCTTTTCATCGATTGCTTTCTGAGCAATGCTTTTAACAAAGTTTATAAAATCTTCATTTTTAGCAACAAAGTCGGTTTCACAGTTTAGCATAACGGCAGCAGCAAATGAATTATCTTTATTTGCCATTGCAATAACAACACCTTCTTTAGCATCTTTATCAGCTCTTTTTGATGCAACTTTCTGGCCTTTTTTACGAAGGATATCAATTGCTTTTTCAACATCACCATCACTTTCCTGAAGGGCTTTCTTACAGTCCATCATTCCTGCTCCGGTGATTTTACGAAGGTTGTTAACTTCTGCTGCAGTAATTTTTATCATTGTATTGTAATTTTAATGAGTCCTATATTAATTATTTTTTTGCTTTGGAAATTGGTTTTCTTGGCCTTTTAGCGGGAGCTACAGGCTTGTCACCAGCATCCTTCATTCTTGAAACCTTAGCATCACCTTCCTTTTTAGGTTTCATTGCTTCTTCATCAGCCTTTTCTTCAAATTCCTCAAGGGTTTTTGATTTTATCTCAGCTGCTGCAGCTTCTTCTCTTTCCAATTCTTCTTCAGCTGCTTTTTTATCTTTATCAATTTTCCTTTCAGCAAGGCCTTCCTCAATAGCTTTCACCATTATCTTAATAATTAAAGAAATTGATTTAGAAGCATCATCATTTGCAGGAACAGGAAAATCAATATTTTTAGGATCAGTATTGGTATCAACAATTGCAAATGTTGGAATATTTAGCTTCTTAGCTTCTGCAACTGCAATCTTTTCTTTGTTGATATCAACAATAAAAAGTGCTGATGGCAAGCGATTAAGATCAGCTATACTACCAAGTTGCTTTTCAAGCTTTGCTCTTTCACGTGTAATCTGCAAACGTTCACGTTTTGAAAGATTTTTCCAGGTATTGGTAGTTATCATCTTATCTATGCTGGTCATTTTCCTTACTGCTTTTCTGATGGTAGCAAAATTGGTAAGCATTCCACCAGGCCATCTTTCAGTAACGTAAGGCATATTAACTGTTTTAACCTGCTCAGCAACAAGCTCTTTAGCCTGTTTCTTTGTTGCAACAAATAAAACTTTCTTTCCTGATCTTGCAACTTGTTTAATAGCTTGAGCAGCTTCTTCCAGCTTAGCCATTGTTTTATAAAGATCAATAATGTGGATTCCGTTACGCTCCATAAAAATATAAGGAGCCATATTAGGATTCCATTTTCTTTTAAGATGCCCAAAGTGTACACCGGCATCAAGCAATTCTTCAAATGTAGTTCTTGCCATTACTTTGTTTTTAATTGTTTACTTTCATTAATGCAACCCATGAGTAGTATTTAAAAAATAGTCTCACAGGTTTTGATACTAAACTCAATCCAATAGTATTGAAATAATTAACGCTTACTGAACTGGAATTTCTTTCTTGCTTTTTTCTGACCTGGCTTTTTCCTCTCCACCATCCTTGGGTCTCTTCTAAGCAAGCCTTTAGGTTTTAATAAAGCTCTGTATTCAGGATCAATCTGAAGCAAAGCTCTTGAAATAGCGAGACGAAGTGCTTCAGCCTGTCCTGTAATGCCTCCTCCGTCAATAGTAGCTTTTATATCAAATTTACTTTGAGTTTCTGTTAATTCAAATGCTTGTTGAACCACATAGTGTAGTGTAGCAGTTGTAAAATATTCTTTATAATCCTTTTTATTTACAGTTATCTCTCCTTTACCTTCGCTAAGATAAACTCTTGCAACTGCTTTCTTTCTTCTTCCTATGGCATTTAAAACGTCCATCTTACTTTTTTAATTTATATTCCTTAGGTTTTTGTGCTTCTTGATTATGGTCAGGTCCTGTATATACAAACAGGTTTCTGAAAAGCTCACTGCCTAATCTGTTTTTTGGTAACATTCCTTTTACAGCGTGCTCAACAATAAATTCAGGCTTTTTCCTTAATACTTCTTCAGGAGTCCGTGAACGTTGTCCGCCAGGATAACCTGAAAATCTGATATATTGTTTGTCAGTGAGTTTATTTCCTGTTAAAACTACTTTCTCAGCATTGATCACAACAACATTATCTCCACAATCAACATGAGGAGTAAAATCAGTTTTGTGTTTACCTCTTAACAATATTGCGACTTGTGATGCTAATCTTCCAAGTGTTTGGCCTTCAGCATTAACTAGAAGCCACTCCTTGTTTACAGTTTCCTTGTTTGCACTCTTAGTCTTAAAACTTAATGTGTCCATCCTACTTAATTAATTATCTGAATGCTATTATATCTTCCAAAAATGGGGTGCAAAGATAGAATTAAATTTTTTATATAACAAACTATGTTTTGATAAATAATTTACATTTTGGCAAATATATTAAATATGTTGCTTTTGAGTTGTATATTTACTAGATGCTAGATGCTAGATACTAGATACAAGTCGCCAGTGACCAGCGACCAGTGACTTCAATATACTTAATAAATGAATATGCAAAAATCCATGAAGACCATATTACACCTAACAATCTTTTCTATTGCCATGGGATTGCTTGAAGCAGTGGTTGTTATATATCTTCGTGAATTATATTATCCTGAAGGCTTCCACTTTCCTCTAAAAATGATGGATCCGCATATCGCTGTTATTGAAATTTGCAGGGAGGCAGCAACATTAATAATGTTATTAATGATTAGCTTTCTGGCTACCAGCAAAAGGATAGTCAGATTTGCCTTGTTCCTGCTTTCATTTGCGATCTGGGATATTTTCTATTATGTATTTCTAAAGTTGTTCATTGGATGGCCTGAATCATTGTTTACATGGGACATTCTGTTTCTGATACCTATAGCATGGGTCGGACCTGTTATAGCACCTATAATAAATGCATTAACAATGATGCTCCTGGCTTTGTTGATCATTTATTATTCTGACACAAAAGGCATAAGAATGATCCCTGGCATTTCCTGGATTCTTCTGATTCTTGGATCCCTGATCACTGTTTTCGTGTATATACAGGATTACGGAAATTTCATGTTGCAGGAATTCAGCCTGGCTGAATTATTTAGCTCCGCAAGATCTGATGAGGTCTTAAGGTTTGCCAGCACATACATACCGCAAAGCTTCAACTGGTATTTATTCCTCGCCGGCGAATTAGCAATCCTCTCAGGAATAGCATTTTTTATTTCGCGTAAGGCGTCACACGTTACGCGTTACGATTGACAAACTTTTATTATTTTCGCAGAAACATATTCTATGTCAATCATTGCTAAAAATATTACCAAGCTTTACGGAAAGCAAAAAGCTCTTGATGATGTCTCCTTTGAAATAAAACCAGGTGAGGTAGTTGGCTTATTAGGTCCTAATGGGGCAGGGAAATCCACCATGATGAAAATCATTACATGCTATATTCCTCCAAGTGAGGGAGAAGTTAATGTTAATGGACTTGATGTTATGGAAAACCCCATTGAAGTGAAGAAAAAGCTTGGTTATCTTCCTGAAAACAATCCATTATACCTCGACATGTATATCCGTGAATACCTATTATATATTGCAGAGATGTACAACATAGGTAAGGAAAGCAAAAAGAAGGTTGAAGAGATTATAGTTTCAACAGGGCTGACAAAAGAGCAACATAAGAAGATAGGGAATTTATCCAAAGGCTACCGTCAAAGGGTTGGGTTGGCACAGGCTTTACTTCACGATCCTGAGGTATTGATCCTTGATGAACCAACAAGTGGTCTGGATCCCAATCAACTCCTGGAAATCAGAAACCTGATCAAAGAAATAGGAAAAGAAAAAACCATTATTCTGTCAACTCATATTATGCAGGAAGTAGAAGCAATTTGTGATAGAGCAATCATTATACATGAAGGAAAAATTGTTGCAGATGATGCGACAAGCAATCTATCATCTATAGCTTCCAATCAAAATATTATTACAGTTGAATTCAGTGGAGAGATTGACAATAATAAACTTCAAGCCCTGAAGGGTGTTATTGAACTTATAGAGAAAGGGAATAATACATGGGAAGTTGTTTCAGATTCATCCTCTGATCTGAGATCTGACATTTTTAAGTTTGCTGTTGACAATAACATCCAGGTGCTTTCTCAAAGCAAACAAAGCAGAAGCCTTGAAGAGGTGTTTCAGACACTTACAAAGTAGATGCCGGATGCCGGATACCAGTTACCGGATACCGGATGCCGGACACGGATTGCATGTGGCACATATTATCCATTTTCTTACCTTTGCATATTAATTTTAGCATATGGATGCAACGGATAAAATCTTACCCCTTAAACGCATTGAAGCTCTTACCGACGGGATATTTGCCATTGCCATGACCATACTGGTACTAAACATCGATATTCCCGACAAGGAAATGGTCGACCGTATTGGCCTGCTCAAGGCCCTGATGAGTCATGCCAACCAGTTCTATTCATATTTCCTTAGCTTCTGGCTGCTTGGAATTTTCTGGATAATTCAACACCGCCAGATGAATATGCTGAAAAAAACCAACCAAACCCATATCTGGATCAATATAATTATGCTGATGTTTATCTGCCTGATACCTTTTTCATCAAGCCTACAGTCTGATTACGGATTTGAAACAACAGCTGCAGCAGTTTTCAGCCTTAATATGCTGATAATTGGCTTCATAAATCTGCTGAACTGGACCTATGCCACAAAAAACAATAGGCTTGTCATCCCTGATTTCCAGGATAAAAGGAGGCAAAGAGGTATTCGAAATGTATGTATATTCATACTGATTTGCATTGTTGCCCTGGCAGCAAGCTTTATTATTCCTGATTATTCAGGATTGACTTATCTTCTCATTCCGGTAATAAAAGGCTTCGACAAAAAAAGGGTCGCTAAAAATAGCAACCCTTCATAAATATTTTTCCGGGAATATCTTAATGATTTACAACCAATCGTTGAGTAGATGCAATTCTATTTTCAACTTTTAATGATCCGAAATACAGACCGTTTTCAAGATCAGATGTATTAATCCTGATCTTTCCATTGCTTCCTGTAACTGGAATTTCTCTTACAACAGCACCCAGTAAGTTAGTCACTATAATACTTGCATTAGAAGTATTAACCGGAATATCATAATCAAAGAAGGTATAAGCATTAGCCGGATTAGGATATGCTTCTGAAATACTTATATTGTTTATAAGGCTTTCTGAAATTCCAACATTTGAAAGTTTATAAATAACAACAAGAGATACTTGATCTGAAGGGTTGTTTTCGTCATACCAGGTATAAGTATAGGTGCTTTCACCAAACTGGTCATTATGAGTATACTTTGCTTCAAATTCTGTATTTGTTTGTCCTGGATCAATAGTAGCTGCTAAGAAACTCGTATCAGTTCCTGGAGGAAAACAAGCACCACCCCAGCAGAATTCATCTGTTACCCCTGGCAACACATTGTCTTCTGTTCTTGCAATTTTAACATCAAGAGCAGCTCCTGCATTATTAGTAACATATATATGAACTGGTATCTGTGGACCTATTGATGGTTCACCTATAACATAAAAAGTCTGACCGGGAGTAAAAGGATTACCCTGATCATCGGAAAGTGATAAACTTTGTCCAAAGATAAAGCTTGTGAATAACACTCCGGCAAATAAAAGTATAAGTTTCTTCATAATTTGAATTTTAAATGATTTATGATCTTAATAAGATGCGAAGTTACAAAAATATTTCGCATCAATATATTTATAGTGGCTAAAACAAGTTGTTAAAAAATTGTAAAAAATCGCAGACAAGCCTTTATTTATTAACTTTGTCTCCACTATAGTAAAT
>CAZDWF010000055.1:0-22291 GCA_964508895.1 uncultured Bacteroidales bacterium | reverse complement strand
ATATAGTAAATGTAAAACATTTTTGTATCTAAATGCAAATTTATATTAGTGTTTCTCACAGATTTCCATTGATTTAGATTTATTCAACGAGAATCTCATCCACAAATAACCAGGAATCTTTTCCAGCACCTTGATGCCAGTCTGGCAAAGGGCCATAGTTCTTGGCAATAACCTTAATGAATTTTGTTTCTATTTCTTTGAATTGTGAGATAAATACATGAAGTAATTCTCCCTTTGTTTCAGCTGTAATATCATTATCTATTGTACTTATTTTAGTAAAATTGTGACCATCTTCAGAAGCAAATACTTCAATTTGTTTGGGGAATATAATCCATGAATTAACCATTTGCAAGCAACTGACTTTCACCTTGGATACTTTTGTGAGATCATCCAGGTCGATAACAACCTCCAGATCATTTCCCTGGAATCCCTGCCAGTTTCCATCTTTGAAGTTAGCACTTCCGAATATGCCATTTACAAGACCGTAATCGCCTCTGCCTGTATAACGTTCATGGTATTTGTCTTTGTAAGTTACCTTCTTTCCTGTAGCCAGATGTCTTTCAATCTTATTTTCTGTGATTAATAAAGAAGGTTCACCATTAACGAATATTCTTACTTTAATTATCGCATCATCAAGGATGGCAAAAGGATCAGTATATTTCTTTGAGTTAATCGTTGGATCACTTCCATCAATTGTATATCGTGCTTCATTTTCTTCATCATTCTCAATTGATATAATAAACTCTTCGTTTTGATCATCAAATTCAGATAGTATTGATGCAGTTTCTGTAATGATTTTCCAGTTGTCGGTTCTGAATGTTGAAGCGGGTAAGCCTTCTTTGTTAAACAAGTTTGGTTCATCGCAATTGTTAAAAGCAAAACGAACAGCTTCAGGATTTTTTACTATGTCTGATGATACAACAAGGGAGTTTTTTTTAATTACAGCTTTTGCAGGATGAAATATCTTGTCTTTACCGGCAATTGTAAAATATGTTAGTTCTTTGCCATTGTTAAGCAAACCACTTCCTGTATGATCGAAATTAATGATGATATTGTTATCTTTTTTTTGAAAAGATTTATATAAAGGGCCGCTGTAAACCAGGTCTTTTTTCTCATATGTGTTTGCCAGTGCCCACAATGATAGTCTGTATCCCACATCCCTTTTATTCAAAGGATGAATATCTTCAGGATCACCAATATCCAGGGTTACAGCCATCCCAGTATTGGGTATTTCCAGTGATTTTCTTTGCTGGTCTCTTAAGGCAGCACCAATATATTCCTGTTGGTAATTATAGGGCGCCAGTTGAACAAAAAGGAAAGGAAAGTCCCCTTGTCCCCATTCATCTCTCCAGCTGGAAATCAGGGTCTCTTTCAGATCTCTGTATAAATGATGTTCCAGGGTATTTGATTCTCCCTGGTACCATATTGCTCCTTTTATACCAAACGGTATCAGTGGTTTTAACATCGCGTTATAAAGTCCTGATGGAGATTGGTTGCTCCTGGGATTAATTCCCGGGGACATAGCATCAATTTTCTCTTTATATTTTTTTATATAATATCTGCCTTCGGGAGTAGACTCCAGAATATTGTAATTGATCCATGCCTGTGCAGAGGATCCGCCCCAGCTCACGTGTATCAGTCCAACCGGGATATCCAGTTCTTTATGCAGCTCTTTCCCGAAATAATATGCCACAGCACTGAAGGTTTTAGCACTTTCTGCATCACATTCTACCCACTTGCCATAACAGTCCTTGCTTATTTCATCAGCATTGTCACGTGCAACATAAAAAAACCTGATGTCCGGGTATTCCGAATTTTCAATCTCTTTTTCAGGCTCTTCAGTTTGATCCAATGACCATTGCATATTTGATTGCCCTGAACAAATCCAAACCTCACCAAGCATTACATTATGAATGGTGTCCTCATTTATTAAAATAAAATATGGACCACCAGCTTCTATTGTAGATAATTTGAGCATCCATTTACCCTGTGAATTGCTTATCGTTTCATGGCTTTTATTATTCCAGCTTCCCGAAACAAGAATTTTTTCTCCAGGATCAGCCCATCCCCACAATGGGGCATCAAAATTTTGTTGCAGCACCATATTGTCACTAAAAACATAGGGTAATGTAATTTGTGCCGAGATATTATTTGCTGATAGATGCAATATAATAATTAGTGTGAACAAGGCTATGGAAAATTTTTTCATATTGTAGTTTTTTAATCATCATAACAATCCTGAAATTCTATGATCAAATCTAATACTTTTCTTTGTTATTTGATTTAATATTGGTTGCCAGTCGTTGATTGGCATATATCTTGCATATAATATCTTGTTAAAAACTTCTTTTCTGACATTTACCATTTTCACCTACTTTTGCCTACTAAATCGTTTACTAGGTGAAAGATATTTTCCAGAATCTTAATAAAGAGCAGATTAAAGCGGTAGAATATGTCGACGGGCCTTCCATGGTGATTGCGGGAGCAGGTTCAGGAAAAACCCGTGTGTTAACATATAAAGTAGCTCATTTACTGAATCGAGGTATAGATCCTTTTAATATACTGGCACTTACATTTACAAATAAGGCTGCCAGAGAAATGAAAGAAAGGATCATTGAACTGGTGGGTGGAAGCGATGCACGTAATGTATGGATGGGTACTTTTCACAGCATCTTTGCACGTATACTCAGGATAGAAGGACATCGCCTGGGCTATCCTTCCAATTTTACCATCTATGATGCCGATGATTCTAAACGACTGATCACAAATATTATTAAGGAACAGGATCTGGATAAGAAAATATACCCTCCAAATTATGTGGCAGCGAGAATTTCTGGGGCCAAAATAAATCTGATGACACCCAAAGCCTACGCTGAGGATTACGAGATACAACAGGCCGACAGCATGTCAGGTAAACCTCGTTTGGGAGAGCTTTATACAATCTACAATAAAAGGCTCAGAAAAGCGGATGCCATGGATTTCGACGACCTGCTTTTTAATACATTCGTCATCCTGGATAAATTCCCGGATGCCTTATTGAAATACCAGAAAAAATTCCATTATGTGCTGGTTGATGAATATCAGGATACCAACCATGTGCAGTATATGATCATCAGAAAGCTTTCAGCAAATGATGAAAATATATGCGTGGTGGGAGATGATGCGCAAAGTATTTATGCTTTTCGTGGAGCAAATATCCAGAATATCCTGAGTTTTCAAAAAGATTATCCTGATACTAAAGTATTTAAACTTGAACAGAATTACCGTTCGACAAAGAATATTGTGTCAGCTGCAAATTGCATCATTGTTAACAACAAGGATCAGATATTCAAAGAGATATGGACCGACAATGACGAAGGCAATAAGATCAGGATGATCCGAAACACAACAGATACGGAAGAAGGAAATAGTGTTGCAGGATCAATCTTTGAGCTTAAGATGAGCAAGCAGCTGCCAAATAAGTCCTTTGCTATTCTTTATCGCACCAATGCGCAGTCACGATCTTTTGAGGAAGCCTTACGCAGGAGAAATATCAATTATCGTATTTATGGCGGACTTTCATTTTACAAGAGAAAAGAAGTTAAAGATCTGCTAGCATATTTCAGGGTGGTGATCAATAATAAAGATGAAGAGGCTCTGTTGCGGATCATAAATTATCCTGCAAGAGGAATAGGTAAAACCACACTGGAGAAGGTCACTGTTGAAGCTGATAAAGCCAATATGAGTGTATGGGAAGTCATGGAAGATCCAAAGAAATATGGTGTAAACCTTAACAGTGGAGTGCTGGCAAAGATCTCTGGATTTGTTACCATGATTAAAAGTTTCTCAACAAAACTTAAGTCTTCCAATGCATATGAACTTGCAAAGCTGATTGCTCAATCATCAGGCTTAATAAAAGATCTTTATGAAGATAAAACACCTGAAGGAGTCAGCAGGTATGAGAATATTGAAGAGCTCCTGAATGGTATCAAGGATTTTGCCGACCAGGAAATTCTGCCTGAAGAAGTTGTTGAAGGAGGTGTAAGAACCCTGGATGCATTTATGCAGGATATCGCTTTGCTGACTGATGCTGATGATAAGGATAAACAGGACGATGATCATGTTTCATTGATGACTGTTCATGCTGCCAAAGGGCTGGAATTTCCATATGTGTTTGTGGTAGGAATGGAGGAAAATCTATTTCCATCCATCATGTCGTTGCATTCAAGAGCTGACCTTGAAGAGGAGCGTCGGCTGTTTTATGTTGCAATCACAAGAGCCATGAAACAGCTTACAATTTCTTTTGCTGAGAGCCGTTACAGGTATGGGCTTTTAACACCAACAGAATCAAGTCGTTTTGTAGATGAGATTGATGATAAATACATCGATTTCCCACAAAAAGTTATTCAAAAGCCATTTTTCGGAGGATCGGAAAGAAGGCAAGCCAAAACAACTCCTTTTGATCCGATGAAAAAGAAGAACCTGAAGAAGATCAGCAATATAGAAAGTGATCCTTCTTTTTCAGCAACAGAAGATGAAATACAGGTAGGTATGGAAGTGGAACATCAGAGATTTGGAAAAGGGAAGGTGCAGCAGATAGAAGGTTTTGGTGGAAGTAAAAAGGCAACAGTGTTCTTTCATAATGTAGGACAGAAACAATTATTGCTTAAATTTGCCAAGCTCAAAGTGCTAAAATAAAAATTTAATAGTAACTTTGCAACCGGATAACTTCTGAATATTACCTGAGCTAATTTATCAGCATACCTTATCCGCTTACATTTTAAAATTTGAAAAAAACTTTAAATTTATATGGAATATAACAGCACCCGTAAAATTCTGGTTATGCCTGAATATGGAAGGAATATTCAAAAAATGATTAATTACGTAATCACTATAGAAGATAAGGAAAAACGTAATAAAATGGCACATACCATTGTTGAGATCATGGCACAGATGCATCCAAAAGTGAAAGAATCTGGTGATTATAGGCAAAAATTATGGGACCATCTGATCATAATTTCAGAATATAAACTGGATGTCGATTCACCATATCCTTATCCTGAAAAAGATATTTTAAAATCCAAACCCAAGAAACTGACTTATAGCGATGATCCTATAAAATACAAACATTATGGCAGGAACATACAAAAGATCATCGATGAGGCTGTAAAGTTTGAAGAGGGTCCGGAGAAAGATGCACTTATTAAGCTGATCGCTAATCACCTTAAAAAGTCGTACCTTAACTGGAACAGGGAAAGTGTTAATGATGACCTGATCTTTAAACAATTAGGTTTGTTGTCAAATGATAATCTGAAAGCACCGGAGAATTTCAAACTGAATGAAACCAGTGAGATCCTGGCAAGAAATAAAAAGAAGAAGTATACAGGAAAAAGAGATAGTAACGGGAAGAAGCAACACAGGAAAAAGATGCAATAAATATACTGCTTATGAGCTCTTTTGAAATTTCCGGAGGCAAAAAGCTTAAAGGGGAAATCACTCCCCAGGGTGCAAAAAACGAGGCGCTGCAGATTGTCTCCGCGGTTTTACTTACCAAAGAAAAGATTACCATCAGCAATATTCCCAGTATCAGGGATGTAAATAAACTGATAGAAATTCTCAGGGACCTGGGAGTTAATATTGAGAAGGAAAACCAGGACACCTATACTTTCCAGGCTGATGATATTAACCTTGACTATTTACGATCGGAAGAGTTTAAGATAAAAGGCTCCAGCCTACGTGGCTCCATCATGATACTCGGGCCGCTGATCGCACGCTTCGGTAAGGGTTTCATGCCAAACCCCGGAGGAGATAAGATAGGCCGACGCAGATTGGATACACACTTTATCGGCTTGAAAAAATTGGGTGCGGATTTCGTATATGATGAAAAGGAATTCCTTTACAAAGTGGATGCTTCAAACCTTAATGGCTGCTATATGCTTCTGGATGAAGCTTCTGTTACAGGAACAGCTAACATTATAATGACTGCCGTTCTTTCAAAAGGCAGGACTACCATTTTCAATGCAGCATGTGAACCTTACCTTTTCCAGCTATGCAGTATGCTAAACAGGATGGGAGCAAAGATTTCCGGAGTTGGCTCGAACCTCCTGGTCATTGATGGGGTAAGTGAGCTATACGGAACAGAACATCGTTTGCTGGCTGACATGATTGAGATAGGTAGTTTCATCGGATTAGCTGCCATGACCCAATCCGAGATCACCATTAAAAATGTGAATTACGAACGACTGGGAATGATTCCCTCAGTTTTCAGAAAGCTGGGGATATATTTCGAACTCAGGGGAGATGATATATATGTTCCTTCACAGGAAAGCTATGAGATAGAAACCTTTATGGATGGTTCCATTATGACGGTACAGGATGGCACCTGGCCATCATTTACTCCCGACCTTATCAGTATTGTTCTGGTGGTTGCAACACAGGCAAAAGGCAGTCTTTTGATCCACCAGTGGATGTTCGAAAGCCGATTGTTTTTCGTTGATAAGCTGATCGATATGGGAGCACAGATCATACTTTGTGATCCGCACCGTGCTACGGTGATCGGACTGAACCGGCAATATCCATTGAAAGGCATTTCTATGACCTCACCTGATATCAGGGCTGGTGTGGCATTGCTGATTGCAGCTCTTTCTGCTGAGGGCAAAAGCACTATTCATAATATTGAGCAGATCGATCGCGGATACCAGTTTATTGATGAGAGACTGGGGGCCTTAGGTGCTGAGATCAAAAGAATGTAACGATATAGCGATATAGGCGATATTCGATATTCGAAATAATTGCAATCTAACATCACTTCGCTAAATCGTTACATCGCTATATCACAACTAATCCATCATGCTTACTTGTCAATAGTCATTGTTAATGTCCATCTCCCTTTGTGTAAATTCCGCTTTTGCTTACATTTGTGTTAAAAAAATATAGGTGAAAGTTTACTTCCTCTTATTTCTTTCAATAATGCTTCTTCTTATTTCCTGCAAAAAAGAAAATGACATAACATATGAACCGGAGCCCGAGCTAATATTTCACTTATTCAAGGGCTGGATAGGTGCCAACGATAATTCCACAATTGTAAGTGATGATGACAAGCTTATAATTTGTGGCAGTTCCGGGGAAGATTTCCTTATCCTTAAAATCACAGATAATGGTGATGAGATATGGCGTAAGGTATTTTATGCAGGTAATAGTAGCTGGGCAGAATCGCTGGTTCAGGGTCTCTACAGCGATTTGTTTGTATGTGGCTATACCAGAAGGAATTATCCGGAAACACGTGCTGATATATTGCTTGTAAAAACGGATGCAATGGGTGATACAATCTGGACAAAAACTTATGGTGGAGCCGATGATGATTATGGGAGAAATATCATTGCAACATCAGATTCATGCTTGCTTTTGGCAGGAAAAACCGAAAGTTTCGGAGCAGGGACTTTTGGGGATATTTATCTATTGAAAGTTGACTTCAATGGCGATACATTGTGGACAAAAAGATATCCTGACCCTGAGCAGGAAGTCCCTTTCAGTCTGTTGGAAACTTCTGATGGAGGATACCTTATTACCGGAACAAACGAAGATAACAGCGGTCCCAGACAACTTCTTTTGCTTAAAGTCAGCTCAACTGGCGATGTGCTCTGGAGAAAAATTGTTGGTGACCAGCAAAGCTGGCATTGGGGCTATTCAACGGTTGAAGCTGCTAATGGAGACCTGGTGAGCTGTGGTAGTTACAATCCTGCATATCTAGGATATAGTAATGCGCTGGTGTTGAAAACAGACCAGTATGGGAATATTCTCTGGCAGAAAGAATATGGAGACGAATTTTTATCTGAAAAAGGATATGCTATCAGGCCAAATATTGATGAGACATATACTGTTACCGGTTCTTCTTACGATGTAAATACTATGCAGGATGATATAATAGTATTTAGAATTGACAGTGACGGAAATCAGGAGTGGTATAAAAGGTTCGGTAGTTCAGGGTCAGATTGGGGTATTAATTTGGTAAAAGGTGCTGATAATTTGAATATTATTACCGGAAACTACAATGTGGATACATCAAATACGAACATATTTATGACAAAGATCGATGATGAGAGTAATTTCAGATAAGTGTAATTTGTATTATTTGCACGATCCTGGAGAATAAATATTTCATACTAAGGTGTTAAAATTCATTGCACGACATATTTATGCTTAATGATAAATTATTGTCGTATATTTATATCGTGCATAATACCAGTGATATACAAAATATTCTCTTTGATCAGATCAGGGAGCGATTACCATCACATACTTCTTTTGTTCATGAAATAGCGGAATTGTTAGAGATTAGTTACGATAGCGCATATCGGCGGATAAGAGGCGAGAAAGTAATCGATATCAATGATCTTTACCGGCTTGCTTCTCATTTTAACTTATCACTGGATACTATTTTAAACCTGGAAGGAAGCAAAATACTCTTTGATTATTTTACGGTAGACCCTGAGAAGATCAGTATTAAGGATTGGCTTAGATTAATTACCATAGATACAAGAAAAATTGCCGAAGCAGCAGATAAGGAAATTGTTTATGCTGCAAAAGACCCCCCGATATTTCAGTTTTTTCAGCTTCCTGAACTGGCTGCATTCAAAATATTTGTGTGGCAAAAAACACTATGCCAGTTTCCTGAATTTATTGAAAAGCAATTTAGTCTCGACGAAGCTATCCCGGAAATAATGAATTTAGGAAAACAACTTCTGGCATATTCGACCAAAATACCAACCACGGAAATATGGAATGAAGATACCTTGAATATTACACTCAGGCAGATCGAATATTACCGGGTTTCAGGATTTTTTAAGAAGGAAGATGATATTTATAATTTGTGTGATAAGCTTGAGCAATGGTTTAATCATCTTCGCAAACAAGCTGAACATGGTTTTAAATTCTTATACGGCGAACCAGCAGAAGGAATCGAGAATTCATATAAAATGTATGAAAATGAGGTTGTACTGAATGATAACAGTATAATCGTTAAAAGAGATGACATAAGGCTTGTATATCTGACATTCAATACCTTAAGTTTGCTGGTCACACAGGATCCTGCCTTTTGTTCAAATGTTTCACTTTATCACAGTAAGTTGATGAAGAAATCAAATCTTATAAGTGTTACGGGATCCAAAGAGCGTGACCGTTTCTTTAATAAATTACTTTCCAACGTCAGAGAATTCAGGAAAAGATTGGAATGATCTGCTTATGATTATCTCTTACACTTCCCGCTATGATCTAAAAAAATATTTCAAAAAATCCAAATCCGGGACTTTCCCTTTCATTTATTTGCAGATTTTGCAATAGATGAGTCTCATTTCAATTTTTTTTATGATTATTTGCAAATTTCTCCTGAAGTAACCTAAAAACTCGTTTTTAATTCGGTGTTTTCCGGCTTAATATTGTTGAAAAATTTAAGCCATGAAAAATCTATCACCAATAAACCCCGGCATTCTTAAAACAGCTCTTGTAGTGATATTATCAATAATCATGTTACAATCTCTGGAGGTTAAGGCCCAGGGATTTAGTGATTATAATAAATATGAATCAGAGAAAAGTCTTAAAGAGATTAAGAAGATGAAGAATGCTGGTATTTCAATGAGATGTGCAGGAATCGTATCAACAATAAGTGGTATTGTAATAGTTACATATGCGGGTTTGGGGTCTATGGTTCATTTGTTTTGTAATTCATTTTTTGAAGCTATGGGAGCTGAAGAAAAAAGATATCCAAGGAGTTTTTGTTATGCATTTATTGGTGGAGGCCTGTTGACATTTGCCGGAATAACCCTCTGGACCACTGGCCACAGTCATGTTAAAAAGTACGATGAAATTCTCAAGCAGAAAAAATCCACCTTGCAAATGGGAATGACCTCGCATGGGATTGGGTTGAGATTTCATTTTTGAAAAGAAAACTTCAAATATCAAGGAAAGGAGACATATTATGGAAACAAAGATCTTAAAAGATGACGCACTTAAAAATAGCATTTTAAGTAAAGTTAAAAATGAAATTTTAACACTTCATAAGAAGTATAATAAGGTACCAGGGATTGCATTCATTGGTTTCTTAGGAGTGCCCCTGGGAAAATATAACATTCCTTTTCATATAAATCTGGCCTCGGAGCTTGGATTTAATGTATACAAAGAAATACCAGATGATAACATCACCGAAGAAGAATTATTTAAAGTGATAGGAAAATTAAACAATGATAACGACGTCCATGCCATTGTCCTTCTACAACCATTGCCTGATCATTTAAATCCACTTCGGATTATAAACAAAATTGATCCTGAAAAAGAGGTCGAAGGATTTCATCCACAAAATATGATGAGTACATTATTTCCTGATGTCTGGAAAAACAAATATCAGATGTGCCTACCCACTGCATTATCTGAATTAATGAAAAGCAATGATATTCTGCCTCAAAAGGATAAGGAATGGGTGATCCTACTGGATGATGAATTTTTTTCAAATCCCCTGGTTAGTATGGTAACCCGAACCGCATTTATTAAAGCTGTACCTGATGATTGCACTTCAATCTTTGTGAATAAGGATTCCGCAATGTTAGTAGAGTATTGTAAGAGAGCTGATGTACTGGTTGTGGTAACAAAACATCCTGAATATATACAGCCTGAATGGCTTAAGCCGGGTGTATTCATCATAGATATTTATTCCAACCTCCTAAAGGAAGTTCCTGCTAAAAAAGATCCATCAAGGATGGTACCTGTAATCAGAGGAGGAGTAAATGTGGAAGCTGTGGAAAATATTGCAGGAGCAATCATTCCAATTCCGGGAGGATTAATGTCTGTAGTGCTGGCTATGTTGTTTCGTAATGCGATGATCTCATTCAGAAATAGCCTGTAAGTTTCTCATTGATTTGATAATACACATGAAATATCTGTTTAAACCATATTACCATGAAAAAAACTACTATTATTCTTTCTATCCTCTTATGCTTTAACATAGCGATATATTCACAATCAGAATTACAAGGTGATATTAAACTTATCAGGCAATCCCAGGTAGACAGCTTTCATGTTATATATCCTAAACATGCTGTGATAGATGGTAGTGTGATTATCCGGGGTGATAATATCAGTAATTTAAATGGATTACGATTCATACAATTCATAAAAGGAAACCTGGAGATTATTCATAATAAGGTTTTGATTGATCTCGCAGGACTGGATAATATAATTTCTATTGGGGGGAAATTATCTTTCCGGGATAACGATGCCATAACCATTTTGAACGGACTGAGCAATTTACAATCTATTGGTGGTGATCTGCATGTGTATTTCAATGATGTGTTATTAAGTTTGGATGGACTGGATAATATAATTATTATCGGAGGCACTATATGGATAGGAAACAATCCATCATTATTAAGCCTGGAAAGTTTAAACAACCTAGTTCCAGACTCGATAAATGGATGGAATATTCACGATAATAAATCATTATCAACCTGCAATGAGCTAAGTCTGTGTGACTATTATAAATTATACCCAGGTAAAACAATCATTAAGAATAATGCAAAAGGGTGCAATACTTTAATAGAATTTAAACATGCCTGTAATATTGATATGCTGGATGACTGCCTCAAAGAATACAAATTTCACAGGAAAAGGAAAATTATCGGAATAACACTCACTGCGGTTGGGCTTGCTGCAAACCTGAGTGGAATATATATCTGCTTACATAATGAACCGGACTTGGGAATTCACTTTTTCAGTAATGAATCCAGCAATATCGATAATGGTAACTTTTATGCAGGATTAATGCTTATTACGTGCGGTGCATTAATACATCCCTTTGGAATCAAATTATGGGTAGCAGAAGCTAAGTATCAAAGAGAATATAAAGAACGGATCCGGATGCATACTTCCGATGTGTCCATAAGAGTCAATTCAAACGGAGTCGGGTTAAGGTATCGTTTCTGAAAATAAAAGATGGGTAACATTGTTTGCAGTAAAGCATCTTCCGTTATGCGCTATTAAAGTCGATGTGCCTGCATAATCAGTCGGCCTGATAGGCTTTGTCAGCCATGTGATCTTAAAATCTATGCCAATTTGTCAACCCTATCCCAATTGGCAGTACTTTTGTGTGCTTCAATCCTGATAAAAATTGCAGAAAATGAGTGAAGATAAAAATATTAATCACGAAGAACTGAACAGTAAAGAGGAAGCATTTGAAAATGCTGAATCTGGTACTGAAAATATACATGAGGATGAAGCCTCTGGCAAAAAGAAAGGCAAAAAGGCAGGATCCTCTAAGAAAGTAATTGAACTTGAAGAGAAAATTGATGATCTGAACGACAAATATCTTCGTTTATTTTCTGAATTTGACAACTACAGGAAAAGGACGCTGAAAGAAAAGGTTGAACTTCGAGAAACCGCTGCTGAAGATATGATGCAGGGATTATTACCTGTCCTGGATGATTTTGAAAGAGCTTTACAGGTGATTGAAGAAGCGGATGTTGACAAGAACTTCAAAGAAGGTGTTTTATTGATCTTTAATAAATTCATCACTTTCCTGACACAGAAAGGGCTAGAGCAGATGAAAACCATAGGGGAGGAGTTTGATACAGATTATCATGAGGCAATTACAAGCATCCCATCCCCGTCTCCTGACTTAAAAGGCAAGGTTGTTGATGAGGTTGAAAAAGGATACATCCTTAACGGAAAAGTGATCCGTTACGCCAAAGTAGTAGTTGGAAATTAATAAATCAAAAATCATCGCGTCATCTCGTTCGAGACGAGATCACGCGTCACGAATAGTGAACGTAAACTAAAAAACTATAATGTCTAAACGAGACTATTACGAAATTCTTGAAGTAACCAAACAAGCTACTGAGGTAGAGATTAAAAAGGCATACCGTAAGATGGCTTTAAAATTCCATCCTGATAAGAACCCAGGAGATGCCGGGGCAGAAGGAAAATTCAAGGAAGCTGCCGAGGCATATGAAGTGTTGAGTAATCCTGATAAGAAAAGCCGCTACGATCAATTTGGCCACGATGGATTAAAAAATAATGGTGGATTTGGAGGTGCAGGAATGTCTATGGATGATATCTTCAGCAATTTCGGGGATATTTTTGAAACATTTGGATTCGGAGGATTCGGTGGTGGTGGTGCCCGAACACAGGGACGCAGAAGAGTTAACAAAGGTTCCAATCTAAGAGTTAAAGTTAAGCTTAGCCTGCAGGAAATTGCCAATGGTGTTGAAAAGAAGATCAAGGTAAATAAATATATCATGTGTAGCCAATGCGGTGGCACAGGGTCGCATAAGAATGGTGGTTATAATACCTGTCAGACTTGCCATGGGGCAGGACAGGTGTCTCAGGTGACCAATACTTTTCTGGGTCAGATGAGAACAACCTCCGCCTGTCCGACCTGTGGTGGTGAAGGACAGATCATCAAGGAAAAATGTCATAAATGTCATGGGCATGGTATAATAAAAGGTGAAGAGGTGATACCCATTAAAATCCCTGCTGGGGTTGAAGATGGAATGCAGCTTTCTGTTGGCGGAAAAGGTAATGCAGGAGCAAGAAAAGGGATACCGGGCGACCTTATCGTCATGATAGAAGAGATTCATGATGATAATTTAATAAGGGATGGAAGAAATCTAATATACGATAAATATATCTCCTTTACAGATGCAGCATTGGGGGCCAATATTGAAGTGCCAACCATTGACGGTAAAGCAAGGATAAAGATCACTCCCGGTACTCAGGGCGGAAAAGTGCTGAGACTGAAAGGCAAAGGCTTGCCTGAACTGAATTCATACGGAAAAGGTGACCTTTTAATAAATATCAACGTCTGGACCCCTAAAACACTTAGCAAAGAAGAAAAGGGTGTTCTGGAAAGATTACAGGATTCTGAGAATTTTAAGCCCAACCCAACAAATAAAGACAAAAGCTTTTTTGAAAGGATGAAGGAATACTTTCAGTAATTTTATAAATTCATGAGTGTTTTTTCAGCAATAGATATAAGAAAGCAATATTCCAACCATCTTGCTCTTGATGGTGTTTCCATAGATGTTCCTGAGAAAAGTATTTATGGATTACTCGGTCCTAATGGTGCCGGAAAAACTTCATTGATAAGAATTATCAACCAGATCACAGCCCCTGATGAAGGCAGACTCATTTTCAATGGGGTGCCTATGAAACGGGATGATGTGAAAAGAATTGGTTATCTTCCAGAAGAAAGAGGCCTTTATAGAAAAATGAAAGTTGGGGAGCAGGCTTTATATCTTGCCCAGCTTAAAGGATTATCCAGGAGGGAAGCATCAGCAAGGCTGAAAGATTGGTTCGAAAGGTTTGATATCGCAGGATGGTGGAACCGTAAGGTTGAAGAGCTTTCAAAAGGCATGCAGCAAAAGCTGCAATTTATAGTAACCGTTGTTCATGAACCGGAACTATTGATCTTCGATGAACCTTTCAGTGGATTTGATCCCATCAATGTGAATATCCTGAAAGATGAGATACTGAGATTGAGAAACAATGGATCAACAATTATCTTTTCCACACATAACATGGAATCTGTTGAGGAACTCTGTGATCATATTGCATTGATCAATAAGTCAAGAAAGATCCTGGATGGAAAAGTAAAAGATATAAAAAAAACTTACAGATCGAATACTTATGAGGTGAAATATGAGGTAGGAAACGGTTCTGTTACAGATCTGGCAAATACTGATTTCACAATCCTGGAAACAAAAACAGAAGAGGATCAAAAGATTACTAAATTTGAAATTGGTGGCAATGCCACTTCAAATAACCTGGTAAGGGAGCTGATCAAACAGATTGATATTATCTCTTTCAAGGAGATCATGCCGACTATGAATGAGATTTTTATTTCAAAAGTTCAGGAGGGTGGTCATGCATAAGATAATGCTGGTGATAAGAAGGGAGTATCTTACAAGGGTGAAAAAACGCTCTTTTATCATCATGACTTTCCTTGGTCCAATTCTTATGGCAACTGTTTTTATTTTACCTGTTATTCTTACTCAGATTGCGGAAGATGATGAAAAGAATATACTTGTCCTTGATGAGACAGGTTTATTTTTCGGAAAATTTCAGGATTCTGAAAATGTCTCTTATGAGTATGTTGTTACAGACCTGGAATCTGCTAAAAACAATATGCAGTCACAGGGCGATCATGCTCTCCTTTATATTCCTAAAACGAATCTTTCCCTGCCGGCCTCAGCAATACTATACTCAGCAAAACAACCCTCTTTAAGTATAAAGAATTATGTCAAAGGCATAATGAAGAAGGAGGTTGAAGCAAAGAAACTGCAGGCCTCCGGTATAGATCCTGATTTAATAAAATCAACTCAAACAAGTATAAAAATTGATACTGTCAGGATTGATGATAGTGGTGGTGAGGAGGAATCATATACTGAAGTAAGTATGGGTCTTGGCATATTTGCCAGCATAATGATCTATATGTTCATTTTTATTTTCGGAGCTCAGGTAATGAGGGGAGTGATTGAAGAAAAGACAAACAGGATTGTTGAGATCATTGTTTCTTCTGTGAAACCATTTCAGCTGATGATGGGAAAAATTTTAGGTATTGCACTGGTTGGACTTACACAGTTCATCCTTTGGATAATATTGACATTTGCTATTGTGAGTGTGTTTACCATTGCTTATGCTTCAGATAAACCGAAAGAGAAGATTGAGCATATTATCAGTGATCAGAGTCAGGTCATTTTTGAGTCACCTGCTGAGATTAACCAGGAAGAACTTCAGTTTGAGGAGAGCAGTCCGACAAAGATATTTGAGATCATCCATTCTATCAATTTCGGAGTTATGATCTTTTCATTTATATTTTATTTTCTGGGAGGTTACCTTCTTTATGCAGCATTATTTGCAGCCATTGGATCTGCTACCGATGCCGAGGTTGACACACAGCAATTCATGATGCCGGTCACCATTCCATTGATCTTATCTATAATAATTGCTCAGGTTATAGTACAGAATCCTGATAGTTCCATGGCTTTCTGGTTCTCAATAATCCCTCTTACATCGCCGGTTGTGATGATGGTTCGTATCCCATTTGGTGTGCCTGTGTTTGATCTGTATCTTTCGATGGGGTTGTTGATCCTTGGTTTTCTTGGTACTACCTGGCTTGCAGCCAAAATATACAGAACAGGTATCTTAATGTATGGTAAAAAGGTTACATATAAGGAACTCTGGAAGTGGATTAGATACAGGAATTGATAAACCCTTAACGATTTCTCATTTGTTATTTAACAGAAAATTTCGTATCTTGTAAATCGATAATAACGATATTGAATCGCTATTCGATTTTCTAACATAATAGTTTTTCATTATTTTTCCTGTCAAAGTTATTATTGGTCGTTAACCAAGTGCATGAAGTATGCATTGAAATGAAGGAGGACAAAAAATGGACTGTATTAACATGATTTATGTTGAAGGTACTTCAGGGGAGAGATACAGATTTTATTCCTTCAAAAATCTAAATCACCTTAAAAAGGCTGGTGGGGTTTTTATGCTCACCAAAAAGAATAAGCATGAAGCCAAAGCTTGTTATGAAGTGATTTATGTTGGAGAAACATCAGATATGTCGATGCTTTCAGAAGAAAGCCTTGCTGATTCAATACCCAATGCTTTTGAAGCAAACTGCTACTGTGTCCGATTAGTAGAAGATGATGATTTGAGATCACAAACTTATAATGATCTGAAAGATTCTTTTTCAGCCGACTGTGCCTGAAATTACTAATGTTAAATTCAATTATCACACCAATTGCCGGTAATATTCTACCAGCCTGGCATTGTAATGAATTATGGAAATATCACCGACCCAGCCACTTTGTTCCAGTGAAGGCGGAGGCAATTATTAGCGAATATATATTACTCTCTAATGTTTCTTCTTATTTGATCGTAAGTTTTTCTACAATAATATAATTTCCTGTCTCAACCTTTAATAAGTATACTCCTGAAGATAAAGACGGAACAATGTTCCAATTAGTAGTTTGTGAACCAATTTGTTTGTAGGCTTCATCAATCATGTATAATTCCCTTCCAAAGATATCGAGCAGGCTAATCCTGATATTGCTTGCTTCATTCAACTCATATTTGATTGTCAGCTTTGAATTTTGTGTTAGCGGATTAGGGAATATGCTTACTACAGCTTTCCCTTTACTGATATCCTTATCTTCTTCAATTCCTGTAGATGTATTCAATCCTCCTGAATAGCAATATACTTTACCTTCTCGTCCTCCTGCAACCATTTCCATGGAAAGATCACCTACAATGTCCGGTATTGAGTTAATGGCATCAACAGGCTGTCCATAATTAATATCATCAAGGACATCACCGTTTACTCCATTCATGAAATAGCAATAATTATCTGAGAATAATGTGCCTATAATAACATCATTGATAGCATCACCACTTACATCTCCTATGCGTGCAACATTCCAGGCCTTATCTGCAAGAGAAGTAAACCAGATATTTGAACCATCCATTCCGCTTATTGCCATACCGTTGGTTCCACTATATCCGGGAACAACATCAGGATAACCATCACCATTGACATCATCCAGCTTTGCAAATTCTAATATTAAAGTTGGCCCTAATGATCCGGGATGAACAAGGCTGCCATCTTCAGTGTTAATTATATAATAATCTCCACCAAAATCACCTGCAATGATCCGCTGTGAACCAAGGTCAGTACCCGGAGTTAATTCTTCAAGAGCCCATACAGAGCTTCCCTCAGCATCATAAGTCCATTCTATATTACCGCTGGCTCCATCAATTCCATATACTTTTCCTTCTGTTTCATCAGCATTGGATGCTCCGCCGATAGCATCAGGAATATTGTCGTAGTTAAAATCTTTTACGCCAATTGATGAGAAATTAGGACCACCGGTATAACAATCCCAGATGGTTTCACCATTGGTTCCATCAAGGCAATAAATCCTTTTTGGACCGGTGTCCTGTGAGTCATCACCAGTACCGGCGATAACATCATATACCCCATCATTATTGAAATCATAGCTGCAGTTCACCTGATATACCCATCCTCCATCACCATATTCGTTTGTCTGGTGTTTCCAGATAATATTTCCTGTTTTTCCAGACAATGCAATGATTGAACGATCTCCTCCGGCAGTTCCGATAATTACATCCTGATAGCTGTCTCCGTCAATATCATCGATTATATCGAGGTCGCTCTGGTAAGGTACAGGGCCTGAATAAATATACGTTTCCCACATTATATCTGCCAATCCTGAAGAATTACCATTGAAACACCTTACATAATCATCTTCAGAGCAGATGATTACGTCAGGAACACTGTCGTAGGTGATATCATTGATAGACATGATTGCCTTAGGACTATTATCCCAACTCGTATTGATAATATAATACCAGAGCGCTTCGCCCATAGGCCATTCATGTGGGTTTCCTTCTCCTGAAAGTGTTATATTAAATGGATTTTGTGTTGGATCGTTATTCAATACTTCAAGCATACCACCATAAGCTATTCCGTCAGTAGGGTTAAACCATATACCAATCATTACTGTATCAAGAGTCTGGATCGAGTGGGGAAAAACAAAATCCTGATCAACAATAAAATTGGGTAAATCAGAATTGACTTCAGTGATGTTTAATGTCTGGTCTCCGATATTTCTGATTTTCAGGAACCATCTTGTAAACGCATCTTTCCTGACGAATCCATAATCATGAGAACTAGTAGTTATTTCAAGGCTTGGTCCGGAATTAACACCTTCACCAATGAGTGTTACCGGAACTTGCGGACTGATTGGATCAGATGAATTAACCTGAATCACAGTATTTAATGATCCCACAATCATTGGTTGATATTTTACAGGCAGCAGTGTGGAATTTCCCGGACTAATAGTTTGTGGAAAACTCATGCTAGTAGAAATTGGTGCCCCGTATGGGATTGTTAATCCTGTGAGTTCAAGATCAGCAGTTCCTATATTTTCAACCTCCATATTCCATGTCGATGAACTTCCAATAGTAATTATTCCATAGTCATGAAAACTTACTGGAACATTTATTTCGGGCGTCCCCACACCCCCTAGATCAACTTTGTAAAGAGTGCTGTTAGTGCTAAGTTGACCATCGCAATACCATAAATATGTTCCATCATGGACTATTCCTGAAGGTTTTATATTTTCACAAGGGTGTTGTTCCAGAATAATACCGCTTTGATCGGTTTTAAAGATCATATCAGCATCATAATCAACAATCCACAGATCATCACCCTCCATGCATATATCCCATGTTTGTTCATCAGGTGGTGTGAACTGAGACAAAACTGTTCCTGTATTATTGATATTGTATATCACTCCAGGATTAGGATAATAGGTTCCTATCCAGAAATCACCAATATCATAAGCAACTCCTGACATATAATGATCTGGAAGGCTTATGGTAGATAATATATTACCGTTGTTTATATCCAATTCTGTTGCAAGTGCCGGATCAGATGGAGAAGATGGCTGATCAATGATCCACAGATTTGTGCCATCGTAAGTCATTCCATATGAATCATCAATTGCCGGATTGGTAAATAGCAGACTAGCATTTCCTGTTCCAGGGTCAAATTGATAAAAGTGATCTCCATCGACTCCATATATCCCAAAGTAAATATATGTGCCATCCCATGCAAGTCCTGATGCTTTACCAGGAATTGAATAAGAAGCGATTATTGACCAGTCCTTATTCTGAGCATTGAGTTGTATGAAGCAGAAAATTAATAATAGTGAAGTAATAAATCTTATCATAGTTGTTAATTTAAGTTAATCTGAGTTAATTAGCAATATTATAATAATCCCGGAATATTTAGTAATATCCCCTTCTCGGCCTCTTTATTTTCTTCTTATCCAGCTTCTTCTAAAGCTCTGTTTGCTGCAGGATGAATCAAATTCCGGTACATTTCTTTATCAGTCTCTTTCAATAATGCTTTAAGTATACTAAAGGGTCTACTGATAAAGATGAACATCTGTTTGCGGGAATGGGATAGATACTCCATTGGCATCGAATGATTTTTTAACGTTCTCAGTCATATCAAAAAATACACCCCAGTAATCTGCTGCATCAACCCAGAGCCTTACAGTGAAATCAACTGAGCTGGCACTGAGTTCTTTCACAGCAATAAATGGTTCCGCAGGTTCACTGATGATCCTTTTATCAGCATTGATAAGATCCTTTATTAATCCTCTTGCTTTATCAATGTCATCATCATATCCAATTCCGAAAACAAGATCTACTCTTCTGAATTGTTCTGCTGAGAAATTAGTAACAACCCCATTCATAGCCTGTCCGTTTGGTATAATGATCACCTTATTATCAGATGTAGTTAAAACTGTATTGAAAACATGAATGTCTTTGACCGTACCACTTTCACCAGCAATTTTAACAAAATTGCCAATTGTATAAGGTTTCAGGAATAATATAAATATACCCCCTGCCACGTTTTGCAATGTGCCGGATAAAGCCATACCTATACCAATTCCTATAGAGGCGAATATCGCGATGAATGCTGAGATCTCAACCCCAACCATTGAGATTACGGTGATTATTAAAAGAAGTTTTAATGTTATTGAAAGGAAACTTTTCATGAAGGACTTTAATGCAGGATCAATGTCTCTTTTGTTCATAAACCTTAAGAAAGCCTTTGAAAATATTTTAATAAACCATAATCCAAATATCAGGACCAGAATTGCTAACAATACCTTTGGTCCGTAACTCATTAATAATTCCACTGCATAATCTGTATACTTTTCCATAGCTAAATGTTTGATTAATTAATTCAATTTTTCTACTTTTAATAATCCTTTAAGCAAATATACTCAATGAAAGTTGTTGAAACAAATAGAAAAGAGACCAAGCCAAGGTGGCTTAAAGTAGTTTATATTATTGCCATAATTGCATTAATTATAATTGCTCTAAATATTGCACTCAGTTTTATTGCAAGTAAGAAGTTACATTCATTTGTAAATGAGAATAAACAGGGTCTTGATATTGATATAGAATATACAAGAGTAAACATTCTTAACAGATCAATTAAGATTGGCGGAATTTCAGTTTCACCCGATACTATTGTGCCTGATTTTAACATTGCCATTAATGTAATTAAAGTCAGTGGAATTGGTGTTTTGGAAATACTATCAGGAGATAGTGCTACTATTCGGAAAATACTAATTGAAGATGTTGTGTCCAATGGTGACTTTGAATATCTCCTGAATCTAAAAAAGAGTAATAATGCTGACACTGCCAGCAAATCCACAAAGCCATTCAGCCTTGATGTTCATAAAATAATTCTGGATAATATAAGAATGGACTCAGTATATATGCCCGGGGTATTTCCTTTTCAGAATGTCTCTGGTCTGAACATGAAGATACTTGATGTTAAGTTGAATATTTCTGACGGAGAGACATCATATGCTGTCGGAGATGCAATTTTGAATATTGATAATTCAAAATTTTTACTTCCCGGGGAATATTATAATTTAGAATTTTATAAGTTCAATTTGAGCTTTGAGGATTCAGTGGTTGGGATTGATTCTTTCAGGTTAATCCCCAATTATGGGTTTTATGAATTCGGACAAAAGAAAGGAAAGCAAACAGATCGTTTTGTTGTTGGTATCGATAAGTTGGTATTAAGCGGCTTTGATTTCAATAAAGCTGTTCAAAAAAAGGGGATTTTTGCAGACAAGCTGATTCTTCAGAAATTGTTTCTGAAAGTATTCAGAGATAAACGGCTTCCTTTTGATTATAATAATTATCCACCCTTACCTCAGCAGGCATTGAACAGATTAAAATTTCCTTTAAATATTAAGGTTGCTAAGATTAATAATATGTTTGTGGAATACTCTGAGATCAATGATGTGTCTGATAAACCAGGATTTGTCAGCTTGAATGATCTGAATATATCAATTGAGAATATAGCAAATAAACTGAGTCATTCTCCAAAGGATAATATTGTAATCAACGGGAAAGGATTATTATATGGAAGCGGAAAAATTGTTTCAGAATATATATTTCCTATTAATGCTGAAAATGACACATTTTTCTTTAATGGTACTGCTGAGAATTTTGAAATGAGCTTGCTCAATAAAATGGTAACACCTTTGACAAGTATGGAGATTACTGGGGGGATGCTTCATAAAGCTACTTTTAATGGTTCGGCAAATCCTGTATATAGCGGAGGAACATTTGAAATGCTGTATAATGATCTTTCATTTGAGATATTAAGAAATAATTCAAAAGACGAACCTGAAAA
>CAZDWF010000054.1:10674-22761 GCA_964508895.1 uncultured Bacteroidales bacterium | reverse complement strand
ATATTAGCAATAAATCCCGCTCCACCGGTAATAAAGATCTTTTTCCCTTCCTACTTTTGTCCCATTATTAACCAACTACACAGCCAAATACAAAATGAAAAGCATGATAGAAGGGAAAAAGATCTTTATTACCGGTGGAGCGGGATTTATTGCTAATATCCTCATCTCACGACTTATAGAAAATAACGAAATTGTTGCTTTTGATAACTTTCATCGCGATACATTAACAAACTCTGCTTTTGCCAGTCACAAAAATCTAAAGGTCATCAAAGGGGATGTGCTGGATTTTAATGCCATTAATGAGGGTATGGCCGGTGCCGATATCGTTATTCATGCAGCTGCTATTGCAGGTATTGATACTGTTATAAAAAAGCCCACACACACCATGCGTGTGAATATGATGGGAACTGCCAATGTGCTGGAAGCTGCAAGGAATCATAAGGTGAAAGATAGAGTGGTTGACTTCTCTACCTCAGAGGTTTTTGGTAACCGCGCCTTTAAATCTGAAGAAGATGATGAAACCATTGCCGGTAGTGCCGGTGAAGCCCGCTGGACATACGCCGTCTCCAAATTGGCCGGCGAACACCTTGCTATGGCTTATCATCGTGAGTTCGGACTTCCGGTGGTCAGCGTAAGGCCTTTTAATGTCTATGGGCCAGGACAAACCGGTGAAGGTGCCATGCAGATCTTTATCAAAAGAGCACTGAAAAACGAAGATATCTTCATCTATGGTGATGGAAATCAGATACGTGCATGGTGTTATGTGGATGATTTTGTGGAAGGACTCATGCGTGCTATCGAATATCCTGAAGCTATCGGTGAATCATTTAATATTGGTAATGCCAGAACTGTTGTTACTATTTATGGACTTGCTCAAACAATAATGCGTGTGCTGAACTCAAAGTCAAAGATCGTTTATAAACCACCTTTGTCGGCCGATATTGAGCTTCGTATCCCTTCTGTTGAGAAAGCCAAACAGCTTCTTGACTTTAAAGCAAAAATTGAGCTGGAAGACGGCATAGTACGCACAGCCAACTGGATTGAAAAATACCTGATATGATAAAACTTGCTAAACCATATATCCCTGAAGAAGCCATTGAAAAGGCTTCGGAGCTTATCCGCTCAGGAAATCTTGTTCAGGGTGAATATGTAAGGCAACTCGAAGATCAGCTTGAGAAATTTCTTGATGTACCTTATGCCACTGTTGTCTCCAGCGGAACAGCTGCTTTGCATCTTTCTCTTATTGCTGCAGGAATTGGCCCTGGTGATGAGGTCATCATACCCGCATTTACCTTTCCTGCTACAGCAAATGTTGTTGAGATCGTGGGTGCTAAACCCGTTTTTGCAGACATAAACCCTGGTGATTTTTGTATTAATACCTCTCTTATCAAAGAGAAGATCACTGAAAAAACCAGGGCGGTAATGCCAGTGCATGAATTTGGTCAGGCTGCCAGGCTAAAGGATCTTACTTATCTCTGCAAGCAGCATGACCTTATAATGATTGAAGATGCTGCCTGTGCCCTGGGTACTGAATTTAATAATGGTAAAGCAGGATGTTTTGGTCGATTTGGCTGTTTCAGCCTTCACCCGCGTAAAGCAATCACCACCGGCGAAGGCGGTGTGGTGGTTACTCATAATAAGGAGGATGCTAAAAAGATTGAAAGGCTCAGAAATCATGGTATTGATTTACAGGATGGCATGATAGACTTTGTTACTCCAGGATTTAACTACCGCATGACCAACTTCCAGGCAGTGCTGGGTGTTTATCAGATGATGGAAATTGATAAAATTATTGATCACAGGATCAGGCAGGCAAAAAAGTATAATGAATTATTGCAGGATGAGAAATTGATCACTTGTCCTGAAAACTATCCTGAAAGAAAAAATGTGTTCCAGACATACCATATCATCCTGGAGAATAGCATTGACAGGGATAAACTTAAAAACGACCTGAAGGATAAAGGAATAGAAACCAACCTTGGCGCCCAGGCTTTGCATTGTTTAAGCTATTATAAAAATAAATATCAGTTCCACAATGATGATTTCCCCGTAGCTTATAATGCTTACACTCAAGGATTAGCCTTGCCTTTAGGTTTTCATGTTTCGGAACAAGATCAGAAATATATCGTAGAAACTATTAAAAGACTATTAATATGAACCACAAAGAGAAATCCTGTTAATCTTGTAAATCATTTAATCCTGTCTAAATATTATTTTTATCTTGTCCACAAATAAAACACAAATAATCAGATCCACAGATACACACAAATGAACACGGATAAAATCAAGGATTATAGCAGTCATGGCAGCGGTGAGTTTAAGATCAGTGATTTCAGATCTGCAGGAAAGAATATCATCTTTGAAAAAGGTGTGCTGGCCTTTCATCCTGAAAATATCACCCTCGGTAACAATATCTATATCGGACATAATACCATTCTAAAGGCCTATTATAAAAATCAGATGCAGATTGGCGACAATACCTGGATCGGACAAAATTGTTTCTTTCATTCCGCAGGAAATATCAGCATAGGAAAAGCCGTGGGTATAGGTCCTCACGTGAAAATCCTGACTTCTGTTCATGAAGATGGAGACATTGAAACACCTGTTTTATATCACCCCCTGAGCTTTAAATCAGTTGAAATTGGTGACGGCAGTGATATAGGTACAGCAGCCATGATCATGCCCGGAGTGAAGATTGGTGAAGGTGCAATTGTAGGTGCAGGATCTGTTGTCACAAAAGATGTACCTGCATATGCGGTTGTTGCCGGAGTACCAGCTAAGATATTAAGACACAGGAAATAAAGAGCATAGAATTTAAGATCCTGGTTGTTACAACCATGCTTCCTCCTAATAGAACCGGCACTTCCTTCTATCAAAAAACCTTGACGATACTTTTGTAAAAAGAGAAAATGATGTTACTGTCGTAACTATACAATAAATAAGGATGCTTATCCTGGAAGATCAAAGTACCAGGCAAAAAATCGGCGCGAATGGGAGAAAATTCATTGAAACCTATATGAACCGGGAGGGTGTAGCTGAGAAATACGAAGGGCTGTTTCTTATGGATAAACATGAGGTAAAAAGTGTCACAATTATTTATTATTTCATTATTAAAATTTCCTATTTCACTTATTATTTACTATCTTTGTTTGACTATTCGTTGCTTCTTAGTTAATAATCGATCAATTTAAATATAAATTCTTATACTTTAGTATTTATATTCCTCATTATGCATCACGCATCAGAACCAGTGATTTCGAAGCAGTGAAAATAATCATTACAAGAAATGAAATAAACAATAAGCAAATACCTACCCGCCCCATGAAATCATTAAATAAACTCAGCGAATTCGATATACTGGATCTCTTAAACGATTATAAGAGCGAGCAAAAAAAAACTTAAATATAAAACCGATAGTGTAAAAAACAGAATAACTGAACTTGCTGAGCAGCTTAAAGTAAAGAGGGAAGAGATAAGAAAGAAAGCAGCTCAGTCTGGTGAAATTACCAGAATAAAAGGAAGGCCTCCCAGGCTTGAAACTCATAAACAGCATCGCAAGCCGTATCCCTTAAGTGATTGGGACCATTTTATTATGGATGGAATTAAAGATGCAGGAAAGGTTTTAATAAACCAGGAAATCCTGGATAATATGGTTAAGGGTGCAAAAGAGAAAGGCATATTTAAGGATATTAAAGATGTAAAGGTCAAACTGAACCAGCATCTTGTAAAGCTTGCAAACAGGCGAGGTGATCTCGTTAAAGTTCGCCATAAGGGTCGTGGTCATGGATATGTATTGAAAGCATGGATGGATGGGAAGAAATTGAGACCAGAATATAAAAGATAATTATCATCATCACGTCTGTTCCAATCCCTTTATCTGTATATCAAGATCTTTATGGGTCATAAGTTATTCTTGCTAAAAATTTCCTGAAACCTACAAGCTATTCATAATCCCGTTTCATGTAATGCTTTTTATCGTTCATTTAAGCAAAAAACATTACATTTGCATACTTAAAAACCATTGATCGACTTAAGCAAAAAATTATGAAGCAACAATTGAGTAAAGTTCTATGGGGAATAATTGTAATTCTTCTAATTTCTTCCTGTGTACCGCAGAAAAAGATTCTTTATCTGCAATCCCAACTTGAAAATGATACAATCAATGTTTTTCCTGTAGAAAGAACCCAGGATTACAGAGTACAACCAGGTGATAATCTTTATGTAAGGATTTTTAGTATGGAAGAAAAAGCATCTGAATTTTTTAATAAGGAAGGCAGCAAAACACAGGGAAATTATTACAATGCTGCAGGGATTTATCTTAATTCCTATTCAATTTCTGATTCAGGGTATATAGATTTCCCTCTTGTCGGAAATATCTATGTTAAGGATATGACAATTGAAGAAGTAAAAAATAATGTACAGACTATTATTTGTGAATATCTAACAGGTACAACAATAATTGTAAAACTGGTTAACTTTAATATTACATTACTCGGAGAATTTAAAAGGCCAGGCCAGTACCAGGTTTATCAGGATCACATAAATATTTTTGAAGCAGTATCTATGGGAGGAGATCTTACTGATTTCGCGAATCGTGGAAAAATAGCACTAATAAGACAAACAGAAAAAGGTTCTGTTTTACACCGAATGGATTTGAATAATAAATATATTCTTGAATCAGACTTCTATTTGCTACAACCCAATGATATCATCTATGTACAACCACTAAAAGGCAAGCAATTTACCTTTGCACAATTTCCATACGGTATAGTGTTTGGAGCCATCAGTACAACCTTACTTATGATAAATTATTTTAAATAATTAATAAGAATTTTCAATGAATCAAGACCTGGAAAGAACATACGAAACACATAGAGAAGAAACCATTGATTACAAAACACTTCTTATCAAATTCTATCACTATTGGTATTTATTTGCTCTAATGATCATAGTGGCATTTATTATTGCATTCTTGTTTAATAAATATACAGCACCTATATACCAGGTAGGTACCACTGTATTGATCAAAGAGGATAAAACGATGGACCCGCAAGCTTTAATTGGCCTGGGTATGATTGGCAACGCTCGCCAGAATGTTGAAAATGAAATAGGCATACTGAATTCATATTCACTCTCTTACCGTACTGTAAAAAAACTTGACTTTGAAGTTTCGTATTTCGAAGAAAAAGATTTCATGGGGAAAGAACTTTATAAATATGCTCCTTTTATTATTGAATTTGATACCAATCACTATCAGACCATTAGCAACAAATTCTATTTGAAAATATTATCAGATACAAAGTTCAGCTTAGAAATTGATGCTGAAGAATATGATCTTTATAATTACCGTGATTACTCATATCAAAAAGTTGAAGATTCAACCCTGGAAATATACAAAGAATATACTTTTGGGCAATATATTGAGAGTTCTGATTTTAAATTCAGGATATTACTTAATAGTAGATTTAATTTTGAAAGGGATCGTTACAGAAAATTTTATTTTGTATTTAATTCATATGAAGAATTAGTAAGTCAATTTCGTGGTCTGTCGATATCACCTACAGAAAGGGAATCTTCCATTCTTAATATTTCACTGGCAGGCAATACTACTAATAAGCTAGTTGATTTTCTTAATATGTTGACTGCGGAATATCTGAACCAGGAGCTGGAAAAGAAAAACAAGGTAGCAACCAATACTATTGAGTTTATTAATACGGAATTGAATAAAATAGAAGATTCTCTATATTTTGCAGAACAGAACCTTGAAGATTTCAGATTGGATAATCAGGTAATGGATATTAATTTTGAGGCTCAGCAGGTTTTTCGTCAAATGAAAGAATTGCAGGATATAAAAGCTCGACTGGTTGTAAAAGGAAAATATTATCAAAACCTCAAAGATTATTTGGAAATAAATGCTGAAAATCTTGATAAGCTGGTTGTTCCTTCCTCTATGGGCATTGATGATCCGCTATTAAACCAGCTCACTATTGATCTTACTGACCTTTACAACCAAAAAACTGAAATACTTTCAACTTCAACGGAAAAGAATCCATATGTTGCAGAATTGAACCTGAAGATCAGGATCACTAAAGATGCTCTGCTGGAAAATGTAAAAGGTATAATTAATACATCAGATATAGCAATCAATGATATTGATGAGCGTGTTGATGAAATGCAGGAACGCATATTCAAATTACCAAAAACGCAAAGAATGCTATTCACCATAGAAAGGGAATTTACATTAAATAATACTATGTATACCTACCTTTTACAAAGACGCTCAGAAGCCCAAATAACAAAAGTGTCAAATATCCCCGATAATGAGGTAATTGATGAAGCAAGGTCAAGAAACAGCAGGCAGGTGTATCCAAGGAAAAATTTCAATTTTCTCATGGCTTTATTTCTTGGGTTTATTTTTCCTGTAGTTTATGTTCTTGGTAAAGATTTCTTAAACGATAAAATTCAGGAAAGAAAAGATGTAGAAAAATTAACTAATTTACCTATAATAGGACATATTATTCATTCAACTAAACAATCAAATGTTGTTGTTGCCCAATCTCCAAAGTCATCTATATCAGAATCTTTCAGATCAGTTCATACAAACCTTCAGTATATATTAAAAGATAAAGATCAGCATACCATATTAATAACTTCAGATATGGTAAGTGCAGGTAAGACTTTCGTTTCTATTAATATTGCATCGATTTATGCTTTTTATGGAAAGAAAACCTTGCTTATGGGATATGACCTTAGAAAACCTAAGATTTATCAGGATTTTGGACTTTCCAATTCTGAAGGTATCAGTTCATATTGCATTGGAAAAAGCTCAATTGATGATATTATACAAAAATCACCAATTGAAAACCTGGATATTATCATGGCAGGTCCGGTTCCGCCTAATCCTGCAGAACTTATTGCCTCCAAAGAAAACGCACAACTTCTTAACGAACTCAAAAAGCTATATGATTATATTATCCTTGACACCCCACCTGTAGGACTGGTAACTGATGCATTTTTGCTAATGAATCATACTAATGCAAATATATTTATTACGCGACAAAACTATACGCATAAAAAAGTATTTGGCACAATTATTCAGGATGTTGAAAAAAGAGATATTCCCAATGTATGCATCCTGATCAATGATGTTAAACTAGGCAAAAGCGGATATGGTTACGGATACGGATACGGTTACGGATACGGGTATGGTTACGGATACGGGTATGGATATGGTTATGGGTATGGATATGGTTATTATTCCGATGACAAGGAAGCAGAGAAAAAAAGTATTATTCGCCGGATATTTAGTAAAGGCTAAGTTTTTCGAAAATTTTAAGGAGACATTTGGCTTAGAAGTCACTCTTAATGTATCATCAATCATTAATTATTTATACAATGAAGAAACTATCGTTAACACTACTTACAATCCTATTAACTACAGCTGTTTCAATTGCTTGTACTAATTTCCTAATTACTAAAGGAGCATCTACTGATGGCTCAACAATGATATCTTACGCAGCCGATTCACATGTTCTGTACGGCGAACTTTATTACTGGCCTGCAGCAACATGGCCTGAAGGTACCATGATGGATGTTTATGAATGGGATACAGGAAAATACCTTGGACAAATTCCCCAGGTATCAGAAACTTATAATGTAGTTGGAAACATGAATGAATACCAGGTGGCAATTGGTGAAACTACTTATGGTGGCAGATCTGAACTTGGAAGCCAGGAAGGTGCAATTATGGATTATGGTTCATTAATGTATATAGCATTACAACGTTCCAGGACAGCACGCGAAGCCATTAAGGTGATCACTACACTTATTAATGATTATGGCTATTACAGCTCAGGAGAATCATTCTCTATCATGGATAAGAATGAAGTATGGATCTACGAAATGATCGGCAAAGGAGAAGGCGAAAAAGGAGCAGTATGGGTGGCACGTCTCGTTCCTGATGGATATATCTGTGCTCATGCCAACCAGGCCAGGATCACAACTTTCCCATTATCTGACGAAAAGAATTCCATCACTTTTGAAAACATTGACCAGATCAATAATCCGGAAATCGAATGTGTATACGCAACAGATGTTATTTCATTTGCAAGAGATAAAGGATACTTTGATGGCAAAGACAAAGACTTCAGCTTCTCTGATATTTATGCTCCTGTTGGATTTGGTGGTGCCCGTTTCTGCGAGATCCGTGTTTGGGCAATGTATAATGAAGTTAAAGGGGGCATGGACCAATACTGGGAATATGTAAAGGGAAATATCGAACATAAGGATAAGTTCGATGATGGCAGTAAAAATCCGAATGGTTTTGCATCCAACCGTATGCCTCTATGGATCAAGCCTGATAAGAAGATCTCTGTTCACGATATGATGAACTTCATGCGTAACCATCTTGAAGGAACCGAACTTGATATGAGAATGGATATAGGAGCCGGCCCTTATGGAAATCCTTATCGCTGGAGACCACTTACATGGCAGGTTGACAGTGTAGCTTATTGCAATGAAAGAGCTACAGCTACTCAACAAACAGGATTTTCATTTGTAGCCCAGGGACGTTCATATCTGCCGGATGAAATAGGAGGTATTCTTTGGTTTGGAGTTGATGATGCAGGAAGTTCTGTCTATTGTCCTATGTATTCTTCAATAACAAAAGTTCCTGAAGCATTTGCAAGAGGAAATGGGGCTATGATGGAATTTACTAATAAATCAGGATTCTGGGTGTTTAACCAGGTATCAAATCTTGCCTATACCCGCTGGAACATTATACATCCTGAGATAGAAGCCAAACAACAAAATCTTGAAAAAGAATATATAGCTTTTACTCCGGCAGTAGATGCAGGAGCTATGATTCTCCTTGAAAAAGACAAAGACCTGGCCATAGAATACCTGACAAACTACTCCGTAAACCAGGGAAATGCACTGGTGCAGAACTGGAGAAAGTTTTATCAATACCTATTTACCCGTTTTATGGATGGTAATGTTAAGGAACCTGATCACGGACAACAAAATCCGAAGCTAGAACAACCAGGTTATGGGGAAGAATTTTACAGGAAGATTGTAGACGAAACAGATGAGCAGTTTAAAATGACTGGCGGTGGACATTAATGAACTGTCCTGAACAACTTAACTCATTAATTGTAAGCGGATAAAGAATAATAGTAAAATTTAAATGTCGATTCTTTTCAATTATAAAAAGATATTCAAATCAGCTCCCTTCTTATTTGACCTGATTTGGTTCATAATCATTCTATTTGGGTTTCACTATTTATGGAAATATTGGGAAGCTAATTTCGACTTCCACATATTCGGTTATCCTGTTCTGAGAGGTTTATATGATAATCTATTGGGAATTGTATTTTCTGAAAGCACCTAGGTTCTAGATAATATTTTAGGTATATCATTTACATCAAACAATTATAAATTTTATTTTGATAATGGAACAACTATCAGTATAGTATATGGGTGCACTGGTGTAAAGGCATCTATTCAATTCATTATATTGATTTTGCTTTTCAGAGGAAACTTTGCTAAAAAATTGATATTTATTTTGATTGGATTAATCATCATACATATAGTAAATTTAGCTAGAATTGTTGGATTATCTTTAGTAATGATCAATTGGGTCGATTTATTTGAGTTATTTCATCAAAATATTTTCAGACCAATTTTTTATGCAGTAATATTCCTGTTATGGGTAATATGGATTGAGAAAATAAGTAAAAAAAAGAAGCTAAAGACCATAGAAGACAGAAAAACCGAATGAATGGTTAAGACCTAATTCATAATCCCTGCTACGATTTTTATCCTCATCACTAATGTCTGATAACTCATAATTAATCCTTAGGAAAAGATCATTAATAACCTCATAAGAAGTACTTAATCCAATATTCATCTCTTTCCTTACCGGGCCGTAAAGAAAATTTTCTCCTGGATCACGATATTGATAATACACATCCTTGAAACCACCTCTTCTTATATATTCGCCCCATAAAGAAACTGATAATCCTCTTAATGGAAAATACGATACTTGACTATAAATTTGATCAGCATTCTGACCTATATAATGACCCATTAAATAATTACAGTTAGTATATGTTTGAGTTTGTACAAAATTTGAATAAACCCAGGGTAATATCCTGGTATACTCAAACCTGAATAATAAATTTGGTATTATAAGGTCATAAACAGAAGATCCAACAGTGTATCCGAACTGATTCCTACTATTATCGCCTCGAATAAAATTTGAAAAGGAAAATTCATCAATAAAAAAAGTACCGTAAAAATTTACCTTTTTTATTAGCCCAACATTCAGATCAAGGAATATCTGAGAATTACTTCCTCTGCCAAATCCACCTTCACCTTCATTATAATGATCAACCATACGAAAAATAAGGAATGGAACAAAGTATTCCAATTTTGGTCCATCATCACTATAAACAACAGATTCACCAATAGAAAATCTAATTCTCTTTTTAATTATAATCTCTAATATATGAGCAGCATAAAATTTAGGCCTGTCAACAATCCTGTAAACCTTATTTGTATCACTATATATCTGTGTCTTATAAAACTCCGAACTATCAGGAACTCTTGAATTCAGCCAGGCATGTATATAATAAAATCTTAACCAGGATACAGGTTTTAAGTCCATCCTGATATAAGGAAATGAAGGCGCTTTTTGTGAGAGTATGAGCTGAGATCTGTATCCACTACCCCAATTGAACCATTCTTTTCCAGCAGAGATATTAATATACTTGCTCTCATAAGTAACAGCTCCTTTAACTTCACTGTATTCAATTTCATTATTCTCCCCGCCAATTTTCTGAATACCTGTTTTTGTGTTAAACACATTATATTTATCTATTCGGTCTCCTTTCTCCCAATTATCCCTGAAATCCATTTGTCCTCCCCAATGCTTACCTAAATTGAAATATACCGATGCTCCACCCCATCGATGATACTGCATTTCATCATATTTATATGCAATTTCACCACCTAAAATTGGATTCAATACAACATTAAAAACTGAATCACTATACTGAAAAAATTGAAACCTGTTATCTCCCAGGTTTTTTGTTTTAAAAAAATGAAGTTGTGGAGTTGTTACAGCCTTACTTTTCATCTCGTACCAATACTCTTTTGAATAAAACACAAGTTCTTTGTTTTCAATAGCCGTAAGTTGATCCTGATTCGTTTCAACAGTCATTAAATATTTAGCAATATCACTTCGTGTAAAAGGTTTAACCAACTTTGAGCAGTCAATAACTCCTTTCACATCCATTCGATCAAGATAATTATATATGCTGTTATTAACAGGTACATAAACACCCTGTGATATTATTTGCTGCAGTCCGAATAAAATAATTAAAACAAAAAATAGCAGTCTTATTTTCATATATAATGAAGCTTAAAAAAAAGCATTAGAATGAAATTATGGAAATCAATATACAAAATAATAATGATATATCCTTAATTGATTGAATAACTGAGAACTAAAAATTGAATTGCTTATGATTTTTCTTCACATAATCATTTGCAAATTCATAGTTTTTTAAAGTGCCAATATCTAATAAGAATTCTTTAATTACGAAACCTTTCATATTATTGACCATCATTGGTAATAAATCAAATCCAATATCCAGAAGTTTGCCTTCTTCATGTGTGAATTTATTTAGAATTTCTGTATCTACAATATAGATTCCTGCATTAGCTAAATTGGACTTTGGGTTTTCCGGCTTCTCAACAAAATCAATTATCAAATTATCTTCATTCAACTTGGCAATTCCACATGCTGTTGGGTTATTAGTCTCAAATAAACCCATTGTGAATGGCAAATCATGAGATTTATGATAATTTATCATTTCAGAAATATTGATATTTGTTAAATTGTCAGCATAAAAAATTAAAACACTATTTTCATTTTCGTAAAAGTCTTTGTTTTTAATTATAGTACCTAAGCTTCCAAGTAATACACTCTCATAAAACAGTTTTACTTTCAAATTATTATTGTTTTCACGAACAAATTCCTGAACCAAATCAGGCAAATGATTTAAGTTAATGAGAATGTCATCA
>CAZDWF010000054.1:3666-10574 GCA_964508895.1 uncultured Bacteroidales bacterium | reverse complement strand
ATCATACCTTTCTTTTATCTTAAGAAAAAGTTTATTAATTGACTCATATTCTGATACATCTGCAGCGAAAAGAAGATCATTTTTCCTGGCCGCTATACGGTTCAAGTCCAACAATTCGTTTTCATTTCTCGATACTAAAATCAACTGATTGTCTGATCCAGAAAAACTTTCAACAATTGATCTTCCAATACCATGAGTGGCACCAGTGATTAAAATGATTTTATTATTTAACACTGATCTAGGTAATATGAACTTATCAAAGGAATAAAGTTCAATTTATTAAAATAGGTTTTCTTTGATATACTCTTTAATGATATGATTTGTAATCAAATGCATATCTTCTATTCTTTCCATAGATGTGGTATTCACAACTAATGAAACATCTGCAATCAAGGCTAATTCTCCTCCTTTTCCATTCTTATAATTTCCTGTAATACCAATTGTCGTATTTCCATTCTTTTTTGCAAACTCAATTGCATTTATAATATTGGGAGAATTTCCACTTCCACTATATCCTATTACTAAATCTCCTTCACCAAGAAAAGTCTCTAACTGTCCTTTGAAGATATTGTTGTAATCTGTATCATTAGCGAAAGCTGTTATAGCAGGGGTATTATCTGATAAACAGATGGTTTTGATCTTAAGTTCTTTTGTCCAGTCACCAGCAGAATGTGAGGGTGTTGCTGAAGAACCACCATTTCCAATTAAAAAAATAGTATTATTATTCTTTTTTGCAGATATGATTATATCACAAATAAGCTTTAGCTTTTCAATATTAATTGAGTTTAAAGCTGTAGTAAGATCATTCTGATAATCCCTTATAAATTTTTCCATACAATTATACTCTTGAATTATAATTTCTCATATTTAGAATAATTCTTGAACCAAATGGATCCAGCATAAATGACATTTCAGTATATTTTGACATTTTAGATCTAAATTCATCCTGATTGGATCTTGGTACATAGCTCAATAAAAATCCACCACCACCGGCGCCAGCTATCTTTACACCTAAAGCTCCATTATTCATTGCTATATCAACCATTTTATCGATTTCAGGTTTTGTAATTCCTGATGCCAGTTTTTTCTTTATCTTCCAATTCTCTTTTAGAAGCTCTCCCAGGTCATTCCATTTTTTTTCTTCAAAAGACCTTTGCAATCTGGGAACAAGATGTGTAAGTTCCATCAGAAAATTGAATTTTTTCGATGTGTTAGCATTTTGTTCAGTCAATATAGATTCAGCTTTTCTGGTGATATTTGTAAAATGTAATAGCAGATTGGACCCTAGCTTAATACGGTCTTCCCTGCTAAACAACATCGCTTGAACATCCACTTGATCATTGATATTAAAAACAAATTTTTTAATACCGCCATATGCTGCAATATACTGATCTTGTTTACCAATCGGTTTGTTTAAGATATCTATTTCAATTTCGCAGGCTTCCGTTGCCAATCTTTGAGCTGTCACCTGTTCGCCCCGAAAATTATAAAAAGCATTTAATAAGCCAACCAATAAAGAAGATGATGATCCAAGCCCGGAACCAGCTGAAGGAATGTCTGCCAACATTGTTATTTCAATTCCTTCTGTAATTTGTGCTTTTAGCATGGATTCCCTGACAAGATCATGCTTAATCTCCTCTGGCCGATCAACAATTTCTTTATTAACATAATTGACATATATTTTTTTATCAAACCTTTCTTTAACAATTACATAAATATATTTGTCTATTGCACTGCTGATTATCATACCAGGCGTTCGCCGATAAAAGGATTTCACATCTGTTCCTCCACCAACAAAACTAATTCTTAAAGGCGTTTGTGATATTACCATGATTTTGATTTTCTTATTACACCGAGTTTACGCATATGTTCTTCTGCATATTTTAAAATATCCTCAATATCGGTTTGTTCTTCCAGATATCTTTTATATTCAAGAACACTTTCCGAAATGCTTCTTTCAGGGTTCCAACCCAAAGCCCGGATCTTGGATATGTCAGAAAAAATATGCCTGGTATCTCCATACCTGTATTCTCCTGTCACTTTAGCTTTCAGGTCCGATCCAAACACTGAAGCCACTGTTTCTGCAAATTCCACTACTTTATATGGCTTTCCTCCTCCCACATTATAAATTTCAAAATTTGCTTCATCTTTTTCCATCACCAAAATATTGGCAGCAACAACATCATGTACGTTAACATAATCCCTGATTGAATTACCATCTTCAAAAGCTGTAGGTTGTTTATTCAGGAAATAAGCTAAAGAAAAAATGCGGCATGCTCCTGAATAAGCATTGTAAAAACTCTGCCTTGAACCCTGTACAATTGAATAACGCATTGCTACTGATGGAATACCAATTCGCTTTCCAAGATTTATTGCCAGCATCTCCTGCTGGTATTTTGACATAGCATATGGATTCTGTGGATTAATTACCGTTTCGTCTGACAATTCCATTATCAGATCATCACCCGTATCAGGATCTTTGTGATTCCAGTTAGCATCTTCAAGCTGTTTATTCAATCTCAGATCAGGGTAATATATTTTACCCTCAATGTTTTTATATTTCCCTTCTCCCATAACAGCCTGGGATGAAGCAACAATAACTTTCTTTATTGGAAGATTATGCTCTTCAATGATCTCATAAATTAAAGATGTACTAAAAGTATTAGTATGACTGAAAGTGGAATAATCAGGTAAATAATCCTGGTAGGCAGCAAGATGATACACTATATCCACATCCTGCATGGCATAATGCATTAATTTCTTATCTCTGACATCACCAAAAATAAATTCATATTTAGATTTATCGATATAATCAGGGAAGCCTTTCTGGTGAATGGGTTTTTTTAAACAATCCAATATCCTTACCTCATGCCCAAGTTCATATAATTTATCAGCTGTATGTGAACCAATAAATCCTGCACCTCCTGTAATTAATACTTTCATAAACCAATACCTATGTAAAAAGAAAATGTAATATATATAATTTACCGTTAAAAATCAAATACTACCTTAGAATTTATTTATTAACTATTGAAGCATTTGCTTTTTCAATAATTCTTATGACATTTAGTCCATCAATTCCATCACTCTTTGGTATTTCATTATCAATAATGCAATTAATAAAATGCTCACATTCTTTTTTTAATGGTTCATCATCAGGAATCTCCGGATAGAAAATTTCTCCTGCACCATAAGACAAATTAATTGAAGATTTTGCACCTCCATGTTTTCTTAAATCCTCTCCTTCACCATAAACAGCAATTTTTTTATCAGCCATTTCATCATATACTATCATTCCCTTTGATCCAAATATCATCATTTTTCTCGTTTTGGCAGGTGAAAGCCAGCTATTATGAATTTGAGCTATCCTATTCCCTGAGAATTGCAAGGTAATATATGCAGCCTGGATAAGATCAACCCATTGATCCTTCTTATAACTGCCTCCTACACAGCTAACCTTCTCAGGTAGATCATTGATCAGATATAACAGTATTGAAATATCATGGGGTGCAAGATCCCATATAACATTAGCTGTAGTGGCTGGTGGCCCGAGGTTTAGTCGTGCTATGTCAATGTAATAAATATCACCAATATTGCCGGAATCAATAATTTCTTTTAATTTAATTACCGCAGGATGATATTCAAAAAGATGGCCCACCATAAGGACTCTTTTTTCCTTTTCAGCCAGTTCAATTAGTTTTTCTGCTTCGACTGTGTTTGTTGTGAAGGGTTTCTCAATAAATACATGCTTGGCACTATTTAAAGCTTCCTCACCAAGTTTAGAATGAGTAGCAACCGGGGTTGCGATCACCACAGCTTCAACAGAACTGTCAGATAGTATATCCTTGTAATTATCAGTTGTTGTTATATCCTGGAAATTTTCCTTTATTAATTGCAGGCGATCTGGAATTAAATCAGCCACATATTTTACGTTACAATTAGGCAGGCTGTTAAAATTACGTATCAGATTTGGACCCCAGTACCCGGCCCCGATTATTCCAATATTTATCATATCATTTTTCTTTAAGCAGTAAATTAATTTTGTTAACAATAGTATCCATTAAAGGATAGCTCTCTTCAGGATACGAATCTTTATTATGTTTAGGCCATGGATAAGATAATTTATGTTTGAAATTAATAAGTTTATCCAGTTTGGCAAAAACTTTTGCAGGTGAACCCGAAACACAATAAACATCTGGAACATTTCCCCTAACTATACTTCCGGCAGCAACAAAACTACCTATTCCAATTTTAGTCCCTGGTAAAAGTAGACTTCCTATAGCTATTACTGCCATATCGCCTATACTTATAGGTTCCTCAATTTTTGAGGGAGGTAATGGATCTGTACTGGTTTGTACTCGGGGAAACAACCATACGAAATCTCCTACTTTTGTTTTTTTTGAAAGTTGAACCTTGCTGTGTAGCCTAACATAATGACCGATATCGATATCCCCCTCCAATTCTGTATAGCTTCCTATTTGGAGATTTTCTCCTGCACTGATATTTTCACGAATAAGAAGATGATGTCCTGTAATTAACTTATTTCCAAATTTAGAACCTTCATAAAATACCGAATGGCTTCTAATGTATGAATCATTCCCTAAAATTAAAGGATTACCCTGTGCATGCTTGGTAGGTACTCCAATAATACACTGGCCTTCAATTGTTACATTATCTCCAATAACTACATTATCGTGAATTACAGTTCCCGGTCCGATATTCACATTTTTACCAATCCGGGCTTTAGTTGAAATCGATAAAGAATCCATTCCTTAATATTTTTCTAATATTTCTACTAATCCAATATCTTTGTTATACAACCAGGCAATCTTTCTTCCTTTAAAAGCAACAGCACCAACCGGTTTAGCAATACAATGGAAGCCATTTTTCCTACCTTCATTGATTGCGTTATCCATATCCGATACTTCATAACAAAGATGAGCAAGGGGATATTTTCTTTCTAAATTATTATTAACCGGACTATTTTTGTCTTTTGGTTCTATAAGTTCTATTTCAATTCCGTTTAGTTCAATGAATGAAACGTATACTCTTTGTATAGGGTCAAAAAAAATCTCATTATCATCCGAATTCAGATAGTCCTTAATCGAGGATACCACCAAACCTATATGATGAAATTCAGCGTTATTTTGTCCAAAAGTTTCTTTCTTTAGCATGAGCTTTTCAAGTTCAAATTACTTTTATTTCATGTGGAAATTTGAATGCCTTTTCAACGGACCATGAAAACACATTATCCTTTTCATTAACAAAATGCTTATCCGTTAGGAACCTGAGTGTAGGTTTGTTTTTTGCTGTCTTTAAGTACTTTGCAATAATTTTACTTGCATTATGGCTTTTTGCAAATTCATAAATCCGGGCAAACATAACTTCTTCAATTTTTCTACCGAAAACCCTGCAACTTAAAATGAAATCTATTATATGAACTTCTTTATCTTCGAGATGAATCGATGCTATTCCTGTCAATCCGGAATCACCAAATTTATCCGATACTGAAAAAGTCCAAATTTCATTTTGTTTTGAAGAAGCCCATTTATTCAACTCCTCAGATTGTAAACGACGAGTGGATAAATTCATTTGATTCGTTTTATTAAGTAACTGGCTGGTCCTTTGTAAGTTTGAGCTATTTAGTGGTGCAATCTTAACCTGGATATCCAAGCTTATTAACCAATCTTCAAAATCATCAAAACTCTGTATTGCTTTCTGTCTCTTATTCTCATCAATATACATTTTTGTACGGTTGATATCCTCTTTGTTTATAGAGGTAGTAACAAAGCAATCCAAGCTGTTTAGAGCATCTTTATAAAGAAGTTTATCCTTGGGCCAGTCCGGTACAAATACTTCCTTTAAAGATTGTCTTACCCTGTCTCTTTCTGCAGGATTATCATCTATAAATACAACTGATTGTAATCCAAGATTTAATTCACGAACCAGGGTGTCAATATTTTTTGCTTTATCGCCCCAATTAATCTTCCATCCAATAAAATCATTTTCCTTTAATATCATTTCAGGATGATTATTGATGGCATCAAGAGCAACCGATTCTTCGTTCTTACTCACAATAGCCAACAAAATACCCCTGTTCTTAAGAGATAAGAGAGCTTTCTGAAAATCAACAAACGCCTCCCCAATCTCATCGTGTCCCCCTAAGCGTATGTTCTCCCATCCCAGGTCTCCAACAATACCTCCCCATAAAGTATCATCAAGGTCCAGCACAATAAGTTTTTTTGATTCTCCAAGCATCCCTCTGACAGAAGCTTTTAAAGAAGAAACAAAGCTCTTTAGCACTTCTATTCCAAAAGGATTTTTACTTAAATAATATAATTTTGAGTTAAAAGCATTCTTACCAGCATCAATAATAAATTTATTCAGATCAATAAAGAATATCTTTCCAGAGGATTTCAAATTATCCATTAATCTTAAATTCATTCTCTTTAAGATATATGTTGGGCCAAGATCCTCATTCAATTCAACCAATACTGAACTTTTGTCCCATGAATCTTCAACCCATAAAGGAATAAAAACAATTCCCGATTTTTCTGAAAATGAAGTAAGCGCATCAGAATATGCATCTACTTCAGCATCAATTTTATCTAAATCCGGATTTTCGTACCTGTTAACTATATTGAAAGAAGATATTACAGCCTGTGGCCTGGTCCAAACCAATGTATAGTCTATATTATCTGAATTTTTACCCTTTTTATAGCCTAATAATTCCTGTATTACCTGCCCAAATGGTCTGAGTATTGGTTTTATCGTGGGATATTTCATATCATTTTCAAAATACCCAGCAAGAGTTTGAACATTGAAGTCAGAAATTATCAATAGGTTTTTCCCCATGATGCTATTAATCTAATAAATCTGATAAGTAATCAGTTAAAGACCCTATGGTT
>CAZDWF010000054.1:0-3656 GCA_964508895.1 uncultured Bacteroidales bacterium | reverse complement strand
CATTAGAGTGTTTTCTCCAATCAAAGAAACAGATCTTTTGAACTCATTTTCGATATATTGCTCAAGCAATACAATAAAATTGATAAAGCCAAGTGAATCAAGCACTGCGTTATTTCCAAAAATTACGACTGCAGGTGTTTTTTCAATTTTTTCTCCTTTTGGGAGCTGTAGGTTAATTTCGTCTAATACTTCAAAAATAACAGTTTCTATTCTTGGTTTCATTACATTGTTTCAGTTTGGAATTCTAATTTTTGTAGAAATCACGGATTTTGTCACAAACATATTTCACTTCTGTTTCTTTCAGTTCAGGAAACATAGGTAAAGAAATTATTTCACCTGCAAATCTTTCAGCTACGGGGAAATCACCCGTTTTATAATTTAAGAATTTATACGCTTTTTGTTGATGCAATGGTATAGGGTAATGTAATCCTGTGAAGATACCATTCTGGCTAAGAAATTGTTGTAATTCATCTCTTTTTTCTGTTCTCACAACATATAAATGAAAGACATGTTTTGCATAATCCCTTATTACGGGTGTTATAACTTTATCCAAACCAGATAAATGCTCTTCATATAAACGGGCATTTTTTCGTCTGTTTTTATTCCACGACTCCAGCTGTTTCAATTTTACATTTAAAACAGCGGCCTGAATGCCTTCCAGCCTGTAATTATGGCCAATAACATCGTGATGATACTTTTTGGATGAACCATGATCCCTTATTTTCGCCATTTTCAAATACAGATCTTCATTATTTGTAGTTACGGCACCCCCCTCACCAAATGCACCAAGATTCTTACCTGCATAAAATGAAAAGCAACCGATATCTCCAATTGAGCCGGTTGGCTTTCCTTTATATTCTTCCAGGTGTGATTGAGCACAATCTTCAATTACAAACAAGCCATGTTTTTTCGCAATTTCCATAATTGGATCCATATTGGCTGATTGACCGTATAAATGGACCGGTATAATGGCACGTGTTTTTGACGTTATTTTTTCTTCAATTTTATTTACATCAATAGTGTAATCAATGGGGTCATTATCAACGAAAACAGGTATTGCTCCAGCAAGAGAAACCGCTTCCGCTGTTGCAAAAAACGTATTTACAGGCACTAATACCTCATCACCCATTCCCACTCCAAGAGCCCAAAGAGCCAAATGAAGCGAATCTGTTCCGGAAGAGGTTCCCAGACAGTAATCAACTTTATGTGCTTCGGCAAAATTATCCTCAAATCGTTTTACCCTTTCACCCATAATAAATGCTGTGTTATCAATTACATCTTTGATAGCAGCATCTATTTCGTCCTTAACTGAAAGGTATTGTGCTTTTAAATTAAGAAAATCGACTTTCATTTGGTTTAATTATAGTTTGCAAAAATAGAAAAATATTTATGTGGCTAATATTTAAATAATAGTATAAATCTATTTTCACTTATTGTACAGATAATATCGGCCGGCAAAGTTAATTGTTTTTGCCATTCAGTACGTATAATATAGTTTTTAATACAATTTCTATATCCATTTTAACAGATCTGTTTTCGATATAATATTGATCAAAAACAATTTCTTCATTAAAAACCACCTTATTTTTCGCTTTGATCTGAAATAGCCCTGTAATTCCAGGTACAACAGTAAATCTTAGTTTCTGCCAGTTTTCCATTAACTCATATTCATAAGGCAATTTTGGCCGTGGTCCAACCAGGCTCATTTCTCCTTTCAATACATTAAACAGTTGGGGTAGTTCATCAATACTATATTTACGTATAAATCTTCCTAATCCTGTAATTCTTTTATCATTCTCAAGCTTATGACCAATTTGGCCTCCTTTTATAACATCATTTATACGTGACCTATGATCTTCATCATTGAAATTTATTTTCATAGAACGGAATTTATACCATTGAAAAGGGATACCGTGTTTTCCGATAACTGTAGCTTTATAAAATACCGGCCCTTTGGAGCCAGATTTAATGAGTATAGCAATTAACAAGCCAAATGGAATGAATAAAACAATCGATATTATACTCATAAAAATATCAAATATCCTTTTAATAAAAAGGTAGAGTGAATAATATGAATGTGGTTTAATTCGGTAATATGCAATGCCTCCAAAATGTTCAAGATCGATTTTATTAGGAATTACATCATATAAACTGGAGGCAATATGTATTACTCTTCTTGATACTTTACATTTATGAATGAGGTCTGTTAACTGCTGATAATTCAATTCATTGTCAGCAATAATAATATCATGTATCCTGAATTCCTTAACCAGGTCAAATAATTTATTGAAACTTCCAAGTACAGCTATGCCTTCAATTTCTCCTTTGGAAACACCCCCGTTATGATCAACAAATCCCCTCACTTTATAATATCCTCTATTGTCGTTAATATGCCTGGCTATTGTTTTTGCTTTTTCATTTATACCAACGATCAATACGTTTCTTGTAATTATTCCCCATTTAATCATCAAATAAAAGAATAATGGCACTCCAAACACTCTGAATAAAAGAAAAACAATACACTGTCCAGTTAATATCATCGAGTAAAAAAAGATCTGATTTGCCAAATCAGCTGGACGAATTAAAAATAAAGTTATAATCAATAAGAGTAATGTACCTATGTAACTTTTTAATATAGATATGGAATGTAAATATTTATTAAGGACAACATCATATTTATATTGATTATTAAGATAAAACCCAATAATTAATATGGTGCCTGAATATAAAAATATTAAATCCGGTTTATATGGTATGAGGTCAATTCCTGTTTTTCGAATAATGAAAGGTAAAGCTAAATCCACTATAGTCAGTATGAGAATATCTGCTAAGAAAAGAAATATTTTATGTCTTATATAACTCATATTAGAAACCTAGGCATATACAAAAATAAGGCTTTATTTAAGAAATCTCCCATAAAAACTGATTAGTTTTTTATTAATAACATTCCATGATAAGTATTGTTCGGAATATAACTTTGCATTATTTCCATATTCATCCCATAATTCTTTTTGTTTTGATATTGTTGTTAAGGCTTTTGCAAATGAATCAATATCATCTGATTCTGACATAATACCAATTTTTGCATCTTCAAATATTTGAGGAAAATCGCTTACAGCTGTTGCTACTACAGGCTTCCCGGCAGCGAGATAATCCGTAAACTTTGATGGCCACCTGGCCTGGTTGGCGATATTTATTTTCATAGGCAGCAGGCAAACATCCGAAGCACCTATAAACTGAATATATTTTTCATCAGATACTCTGCCGGTATAAATGATATTTTCATTCTTATATTTATCTAATGGAATAATATCTCCAATAAGATAAAGGCAAGAAGCATTAAGGGATTTTTTATTAAACTCAAGAAAAGCTTTTATCAATAGTTCATGATCTCCCTGGTGTATCCTTCCAAAATATGTGAATATATCTTTGTTGGTTGGTAATTGAAGTTTGTTTCGACAATCGATTTTATTCAAATCTGAGAATTTTTCGTTTATGCAACCCATACGGTGAATATGAATTTTGTCTTCAGCAAAACCCATCTTAACCAACCTGTTATATAGTTTATTGGTAATGGTTGTGGCACCATCAGCCTTCATCCAGAATTTTACTTCTCAGAAAATATAAATTTGATATCATACATGCTGTAGATTCAA
>CAZDWF010000053.1:0-23083 GCA_964508895.1 uncultured Bacteroidales bacterium | reverse complement strand
AAAAAAGGTGCAGGTAGTTCACAAAACGGCCGTGAATCGGAAAGTAAACGATTAGGTGTAAAAATATTTGGCGGTCAGTTTGCCAGGGCAGGTAATATCCTCATACGGCAGAGAGGAACCAAACATCATCCAGGACTTAATGTAGGAATGGGAAAAGATCATACATTATTCGCTCTTGTTGATGGTAATGTAGAATTCAAAAGAAGGCAGGGAAATAAATCCTTTGTCAGCATCGTTCCTGTCGAGACTGAAGAAAAAGCTTAAAATTAAGCTAAACCATATAAAATAAAATTTTAAGTCCCGGCATTCGTCGGGATTTTTTATTTTTACACAAAACATTAAACCATGCTTCAGCTAAACTTCATCAGGGAAAATGCGGAATCAATCATCGAAAAATTAAAAGTCAAAAACTTTGATGCTTCAGAGATCATAAATAAGATCATTGAGAATGATAAGCTCCGCAGAGAAACTCAAACTAAGCTTGACAATACACTTGCTGAAACCAACAGGATCAGCAAGGAAATTGGAGTGCTTTTCAAATCAGGGAAACAGGATGAAGCCAAGGCTCTGAAAGAAAGAAGTGGTGAGCTTAAGAAGGTCAGCCAGGAATTAAATGAAAAACTGGCAATAGCAAAAAAAGAACTCGATGAATTATTGGTTCAGCTTCCAAACATACCGCATGAATCTGTTCCAGCTGGAAAATCAGAAGAAGATAACGAACTCATTATCGAAGAAGCAAAGGAAATAAAGTTCGATTTTGAGCCCAAAGCTCACTGGGACCTTATAACTGAATTTGACATAATAGATTTTGAACTGGGGAATAAAGTTACAGGTGCAGGATTTCCATTTTATAAAGGAAAAGGAGCAAGATTACAAAGAGCATTGGTTAACTTCTTCCTTGACGAAGCCATAAATTCAGGATATATAGAATACCAGCCTCCTGTTCTGGTAAATGAAGAATCTGCTTATGCTACAGGACAACTTCCTGATAAGGATGGACAAATGTATCATGTTACAGAAGACAATCTTTATCTCATCCCCACTGCAGAAGTACCTATTACCAATATTTACAGAAATGTAATCCTGAAAGAAGATGAACTTCCTGTAAAAAATGTCGCTTATTCAAATTGTTTCCGCAGGGAAGCAGGATCATGGGGAGCCCATGTAAGAGGATTAAACCGCCTTCACCTTTTCGACAAAGTGGAAATTGTACAAATTGCCCACCCGGAAAAATCATATGATGTACTGGAAGAAATGAAAGACTATGTTGCAGAATTATGCAGGAAACTAGAACTTCCTTTCAGGATATTAAGACTCTGTGGCGGAGACCTTAGTTATACTTCTGCACTTACTTATGATTTTGAAGTATTTTCAGCCGGACAAAAACGCTGGCTTGAGGTGAGTTCTGTATCCAACTTTGAAACCTTTCAGTCGAACCGCATGAAACTCAGGTTCAAAGATAAGAATGGTAAAACACAGCTTGCTCACACTTTAAATGGAAGTGCCCTTGCACTACCCCGTATTTTGGCAGCAATCCTGGAAAACAATCAGACCCCTGACAGCGTTATCATTCCTGAAATACTAAGACATTATACAGGCTTTGATGAAATATCATAATGTTAATGCTTAAGAAATACTCATATATACTGGTATTATTTTTCGCAGTCTTATTTGCCGTACCTGCAGGTGCACAGATCACTATTCCTAATTCCTCCAACAGGCAGAATCGTGATACTGATAAGGAAAGGCTTGCCTCGCAGTACTATAGGAATAGAGAATATACTAAAGCAGTAGTCCTTTACAGAGAACTTTACAAAAGCAATCCACAGCAATATTATTATTCCTTCTATTTATATTGTTTAATACAATTACAGGAATATGATGAAGGTATCAAAGTTGCCAGGAAGCAAATAAGGAATAATCCCGACATCCTGAAATATTATGTTGACCTGGGGTATTTATATAATGCCAGTGATGAGGAAAGCAAAGCCAACAAACAGTTTACGAAAGTCATCAATCTTATGCCAGCTAATATTTACAAGGTAAAGGAGCTGGCCAATGCATTTTATATGCGTAGTTTGATCGACAAGGCGATATTAACATATATGAAAGGGCGGGAAATGCTAGGAGGAGAGTACACATTCAGCATGGAACTGGCCAATTTATATAAAGTCAGTGGCAATTATAATGCTATGATCATTGAATTGCTGAATGAGGCTGAAAGCAAACCTGAATCGGCCGACAGAGTAAGGAGCATGTTGCAAACTCAGCTTTATTCTGATTATGAGGATACTTTCAGGGATCTGTTATGGGAAGAGCTGATGAGAAGAAATCAAAAAGATGCTGACAATCCTGTTTTCTCAGAATACCTTTTATGGCTTTCTATCCAGGATAAAGACTTTGAATATGCCCTAATCCAGGCAAAATCCCTCGACAAAAGATACAATGAAGATGGCCACCGTATATTCAATCTCGGAAGGCTTTGTTTAAACAACCAGGATTATAAAACTGCTGTAGATGCCTTTACATATCTCATTGAAAAGGGCGACCGCAGTATCTATTATCTCAGTGCTCTTATCGGTAAACTGAAAGCGAAATATATGAAGCTGATTACCGGATTTAGTTTTGAAGAAAAGGAACTTTATGAGCTGCAAGATGAATATAAGGAGACTATTAATATTTACGGTAAATATCCTGAGACCATTCAGCTGATGAGAGATCTGGCACAACTACAAGCATATTATCTGGATAAACAGGATGAAGCTATTACTTTACTCGAAGAAGTAATTAGAATACCTAATTCACCCCGGGAACAGATTGCTGAATGCAAGCTGGAACTCGCTGATATTTATTTATTTATTGGTGAAGTATGGGAAGCAACATTGCTTTATTCACAGGTGGAAAAGGCCTTTAAACATGAACCTATAGGTCACCTTGCAAAACTGAAAAATGCCCGTTTAACTTATTATATAGGAGAATTTGAATGGGCAAAAGCCCAGCTTGATGTTTTGAAAGCAGCAACATCTAAACTTATTGCCAACGATGCAATGGAGTTATCATTATTAATTGGAGATAATTATGATGCAGATTCAGCGATGAAAGGCCTCATGTACTTTGCCAAAGCTGAACTGCTCTCATATCAGAACAAAGATGATCTTGCATTACAAACCCTCGATTCAATTTATGATGTTAATTTGATGCATCCATTGTTCGATGAGGTTTTGTATAAAAAGTCAGACATTATGCTGAAACGAAATAATTATGAAGCAGCAGACAGTTTGCTTAATCGGATAATTGTACATTTCTCCTATGATATACTGGCTGATGATGCCTTATTTCTGAGAGCAAAACTGCAGGAAGAACATTTTGTGAATAAAGACCTTGCCATGGAATTATACCAGCAGTTATTGTTAGATTACCCGGGAAGTTTATATACTGTAGAAGCAAGGAAGAGGTTCAGGAAACTAAGAGGTGATTCTATTTAAGTGTTGGCAACTGGCGACTGGTGACTGGCAACTGGTGACCGGCAACTGGATACTGCGGATTTATTATATTTGATTTTTGATTTTATATGAACAACATGCCTGGATATGTAAGACCGAAGAAATCGCTTGGACAACATTTTCTGAAAGATGAGAATATCGCCAGGAAAATTGTTGAAGCCCTCCCCGACCCTGAAGGCCTGGTGATTGAAATTGGTCCCGGAACTGGTGTTCTTACAAAATATCTCCTTGAAAAATTCACAAACTTCATCTGCATAGAAACCGACCAGGAAGCTGTTGATTATCTGATCCGGGAGTTTGAAGAGATAGCAGAAAAAGTCATTCATGAAGATTTTCTAAAAGCAGATATGTCAGAGATCATATCACCGGGAACAAGCATTATTGGTAATTTCCCATATAATATTTCAAGTCAGATATTTTTCAAGGTGCTGAAATATCACAACGAGATTGAGAATGTTGTATGCATGATACAAAAAGAAGTAGCAGAAAGGATCAGCTCTCTACATGGAAACAAGCAATATGGAATACTAAGTGTGCTGCTTCAGACCTATTTTGATATTGAATATTTGTTTTCCGTAAATGAGAATGTGTTTATTCCGCCGCCAAAGGTAAAATCAGCGGTAATAAAACTCAAAAGGAACTTTGACAAACCAGTACCGAAAGATGAAAAGCTCTATTTCAGGATTGTAAAATCAGCGTTTAACTACCGCAGGAAGACACTGAGGAATTCACTGAAGCCGTTGGGGCTTGACCTTACAGTAATACCAACAGACACTCTTGGCAAAAGGGCTGAGCAATTGAGTACCGAAGACTTTATTGAGTTGAGTGATATGTTAAATTAGATGCCGGATACCGGATGCCGGTTGCCGGATGCCGGTTGCCGGAGGGCTTGGTAGCAAAAGCTGGCGCTGATGTTTGCACGGACAAAATGTCCGCGCAAGCAAACTTACTTTTTACTGAAAAAAATATGGGTGCTAAAGGGATGGAGATCCCTCGCTCTGCTCGGGAAGACAAAACAATACTGTTAAAATGGAGCAAAAGCCTGGCGCGCAATGCGCGCCAGGCTTTTGCCTTTTGATACTAAAAGGTATGTCTTCCTGAGCGGATCTCGTCGAAGACGAGAGGAGACGAAGGATCTCCTTCAATTTACCACTACAGATTATCAAATAATTTTTTCTCAAATCAGGATCGAAAATCAAAATTCATCATCCTTCTTGTATCTTTGTTAAAAAACAGATGCAGTTACGACAAATTATTGTTCTCTTTTCTTGTATAATAGTTACTAATCTATTCTCACAGATAGGTACCCACATTCCATCTGGTCGCCTGCCAAACGGATCAGTTCAGGTCTGGAAAAATGCCGGCTGTTCTGCACTGGAAGGAACATTTATCGTTACTCAGTTTTTGGATGTGAAATTAATGGGAGCAGTTGGTGACAGCATTACCGATGACACTCCCATTATTCAGCAAGTCATAGAACTGGCTGAACAGGAAGCTGCTTCCGGTGGTTTTACAATGATATATTTCCCTCCTGGTTTTTACAGGATAACAGAAGAACTAGAACTTCCTCCAAGTACAGTTCTAAAGGGTGGAGGATCTTTACTTTCAACTTTATATATGGATCATTTTGATGATGGGATTATCATAGATCAATACTGTGAATATACCGGTATAGAAGACCTTTGCTTTAAAAGAAATCATTCAATAATTGAGCAGGACTATTTCATAAAAATCCTGGGAAGTACTAATTGCTGGATATGGGGAATTGAAAGCTATCATGCAAACAGCAACCATATTAATCTTAACAGTTGTGAGTTTATTGAAATAAGAGGATGCTATATCCACAGATCTGCCAGCTATGGTGGTGGTGGCAATGGCTATGGAATTACTATTGGTTCTGATGCAACACAGTGCCTGATTGAGAACAATGTATTCAGGAATTGCAGGCATTCGATTGTCACAGGAGGACCCTGTCACTGGAATGTAATCGGATACAATGCTTCTTATGATCCTATTTCATGGACAACCGGAGGGCTTCCGGTATGGGTCACCGGTGACATCCAGATTCATGGAAATGCAGGGAATCCAGGCAATGATCATGGGGCTTATGAAAACCTTTTCGAAGGAAATTATTTTAACTGGATATGGATAGATGCATATTGGGGAGATAACGGCCCCTTTAATACTTTTTTCAGGAATATTGCCAGAAAAGGTGGACTGGTGCTTGAAGATCATTTCGAATCATCACATGGAGGTATACATGTTAATTGCAATGACAGCCAGAATGTGGTAAACAATTATTGCCAGAACCTTGATCTTGCTCTGAGGCTCAGATATGGTTCACCCTGGGGTTGTGGACATATTTTTGGTGATTCTTTAGGTGGTCATGATCAGTTTGCCAGAAATAATAAAGTTTATAAAGTCGAACTTCCAAATCAGGATTCATTGATAGTTTATGAAACAGAAGGCGAAGAACCCGTATTCCTGGATGACATTAGTTATTATCATGAGCAAAAACCAGCATTTATGGGAAGCCTCCCCTGGCCTTATGATGCTTTTGATACATTATCAAAAAATGCCGCGGCCATAAGATATGAAAGTGGAGGGCAGATAACTTCATCAGCAGGATGGGGACATTATAATATTACCGGGATTGGGGATTATGGGGTTAAGGGGTTATGGGATTGGGGTGTTAAAGTCTGGCCGAATCCGGTGAAGGAAGTATTGAGGGTGAAGATGCCGGATACCGGATGCCAGATGCCGGATGCCGGATACCGGATACCGGATGCCGGATGCCATATACCGGATGATTTGAGATTTGAGATTTTGGATATGATGGGGAGGATTGTTATAGATGGAGATATAAGTGATCAGATGAAGATAAGTGTGAATAATTTAGAAAGAGGAGTTTATATTATAAAGATTCGCTGGAATTTTTCAATGATACATTCTGAAATTCTGGTAAAAATTTAGTTAGAAAGAATAACCACAAAGGCGCGGGCTATCAAAATCGCCATTCAATTCTTAATTCTTAATTTTAATTAATATTCTGTAATTATTCCCCCGGTGATCCTCAGCAGTTCAGTATGCGTGTCAATCAGGTTAAAAATCGCTCTCAGGCGTGAGATGGCTGCATTCAGATACAATACCTGCACATCACGGAAATTAAATGAATTGATAGATCCTGCACGAAATTTTTCAGTGGAAATCTGAAGGTTAAGATTTGCACTTTCAATATTTACCTCAGCAACAGAAAGAAGTTGTTTTCTTATGTTATACAGGTCATAGAAATTCTTTAGCTGATTACCAAGGCTTACTTGAAGTTCATCTGTTTCAATTTCACCAATATCCTGTTCGATTTTTGCATTGCGTATTGCCCTGCGTATATTCCCACCATTTGAAAGATTGAATGAAAGGGATAGATTTCCATAATAATCCAGTCCGTTGGAATAGGAAGGATCTGTATTTTCATATTTCATCCTGGAATTATAATGATCAAATCCTGCATTTACACTCAGAGATGGATACATATAGCTTTTCTGAAGTAAGATCTCTTTCTTCAGGATTTCCAGGTTGACATATTGATTATGCAGTGTTTTATTGCTTTCACTCATTTTCACTGCAAGTGAGTCAAGATGGAAGCTCTGCATGTTTACTGAAAATTCATCTGTTAAAATATATTCCACATCTGTTTCATCACCAAGTAATAACCTCAGATTCAAGAATGCATTTTTAACATTCAGTTCCTGTGAAAGATAATTCGTACTATCTGAATAATATGCATTTTTTGCCTGCAGCACATCGTAGGTAACAGCACTTCCTAATTCTTTCCTGAAATTAACATAATCAAACCTGTCGCGCGATAGTTTTTTTACTTCCTCTAATACCTTTTGTGTTTCAATCTGTAATAAGGCATTATAATATGCCAGGATGATTCCCTGAATGGTAGTCTCCATAACAAGAGCTACATTCCCATCAGATAATTCCTCCACCAAAGCAAGTTGGCTTTTGCTTATATGAACTCTGAAACCACTGAAAAGGTTTAATCTCAAATCAATATAAGGACTGATATTATTTGTCAGATATTTATTCCTATTTCCGGGCACAGTAGTACTTGGCTGGTTGTCAAATCGATTCACATTCACAGCCCCCAGGGTAATAGTTGGAAACAATCCGGCAGTTCCCCAGGCGTTATTATTCTGAGCCATTGTAAGGTTTCCTTCGAAAATACGGATCTGGTAATTATTCTCCAGACCTGTTCGAATAGCATCAGAAAGCGACAAATCCTGTTGTGCAAAAATGCCGGATGAGAGCAATACTGCTATTATTAAAATATATTTGCGATTCATATTTGGTTCATAGTTTTTAGCATTTAGTATGATGCTAGCGCGGACTTGTAGTCCGGGCTTAATTTTTTTTTTAGAATAGGCACGAACAACATGTCCGCTGTAGCAAATTCTTCATATTTAATTCTTAATTCTACTCAATTTTTCTGCGCATATGAATGTTTGCTGGTTCAAGGTCCTCAGCTTTCTTCCATTCACCAAAATACATCCAGTAAGCGAGTCTTCTGATATCATTTAAAACAAGTATCAAAACAGGGAAAAACAGCAGGATAAATCCTGTACCTACCATAACACCATAGGCTAGTGCTACAGCCATTGGCACCAGAAACTGAGCCTGGAAGCTGGTTTCAAGGATAATAGGATATAATCCCAATGTTGTTGTAATAGTTGTTAACAAAATTGCCCTGAACCTGGCTATACCGGCTTCATAAACTGATTGTGTTAATGATTTTCCTGATTTTATTAAAGAATTATACTTGGCCAGAAACACAACGGCATCGTTGATAATCACCCCTGAGAGTGCTACCATTCCCCAGGCACTTAACATAGATACAGGAATTCCTTCGACTCCATGTCCCCAGACAGCACCAAGCCATCCTAATGGGATCATCATCAAAATAATAATGCCCTGGCTAAATGATTTAAAATGTATCATAATAATCAGGACGATGATAACAAAAGCGATACCGAAATACTTTGAAAGGTCATCCATCGCTTCATTACTGGCTCTTTGCTGGCCCTGACTTTCAACACTTATCCCAGGATACATTTCCTGCATGGCAGGTATGATATCATTATTGATCTTTTCAAGCAATGGAGGAACAGATTCATATTGATTTACGAGATCGGCATCTATCCTCACCTCTCTTTTTCCATTAAACCTTCTGATGTTTACAGGACCTCTTTTTATTTCATAAGTAGCCAATTCCGATAGAGGAAATTCTCCCATGGGTGTTTTGATCTTCATAGATTCTACCTGACCCAGATTGACCCTGTCAGTTTTTGGATAACGCACCCAGACCCTTACCTCGTCCTTTCCTATCTGCAGACGTTGCGCTTGTCCGCCAAAGAATCCCTGTCTCACCTGCTTAGATATTTCACTATGTGTTAATCCCAGGAAATATGCTTTAGGTTTTAGTTCCAGAAGTACCTCTCTTTTACCTATTGCGTTATTATCAGTAATGTCTTTTAATGCTTTAATTTTTTCCATTTCATTCATTACAAACGCTTTTGCAAGCTGCAATTCTTCAAGGTCTTTACCCAGCAGACTCAAGGAGACAGGCGTTCCGAAAGTATTTACACCTCCCACAGTATATTTTTCAGCTTCTGGCATAGGACCAATCTTCTCTCTGACCCTATCAACAATTTCGAAGCTGGATACATTTGCACCTTCAAGGTTTCTAAGCAGAACAAATATACTACCTGCATGAGCACCAATTTCCTGTCCGTTGAATGCATTACCTATATTCGTGAATGAATAATTGATAAAATTGCTTGTATCATTAAACTCTTCCATCAAATCCTGGTTAACTTCCCATATTGCATCATCAAATCTCTGAAGATAATCAATGGTTTGTTTTTCACCACTTCCTGGAGTAAATGCTACATTTACATTAAAGAAATCAAAAGGAATAGATGGGAAAAAGGTTGCTTTGATGAATCCTCCTCCAAACAAACCAACAGTAATCATGATAAGTGCCATTGGGGCTACCACTGAGATATATTTCCATTTTATAGCAAAACGAAGGATTTTTGCATATATCCTGTATCTAAGGAAGTTGACGAATCTGTCGAGCTGTCTTCTTACTCGGGCACCTATGTTCTTTCTTTGATTTGTTCTTAAAATGAACGGGCTTGACAGGTGAGCTGGCAGTACGAAAAATGCTTCAAACAAGGAGAAGAACAAGCTGAATATTACCACAAATGCCATAGCAAACATCATCTCCATTCTTCCCTGGAGGAAAAGTAATGGTGTGAAAGCAATTATGGTCGTAGTAACTGAAGTGGCCACAGCAGGAAGCACTTCCATGGTACCTTCCAGCGCTGCTTTTTTCGGCGACTTTCCATTTTGAAAGTGTGTATAAATATTCTCTGCTATAACGATTCCGTCATCCACAAGTATACCGATTACAAGTATCATCCCGAAAAGAGAGATCATACTGATAGTAACACCATAAATAGATGCTACGATAATCATTCCCAGGAATGATGCAGGAATTCCCCATGCAACCCAGAAGGATAATCTTAAGCTTAGAAATAATCCAAGAGCTAATAATACCAGCAAGAGACCAATTCCACCATTATTATATAGTAACTTAAGCCTGGAATTCAGCATATCCAGGAAATCATAAGTTATCTCCAGCTTAACACTTTCATGGGTGCTATTAAATTCGTCAATATAATCTTTTAACCAGCTGGATATTTCCATTAAGTCCTCTGTTCCAAGCTTAAAGATTTGAATAGAAATACTTTCTTTACCATTCATATAGCCCCTGTTCGAAACATCAGCGAATTTCATTTTCACTTCGGCAATATCACTTATCCTTAAAAAGCTTCCATCCGGATTAGCTTTGATAATGATATTACCTATTTCATTAGGTTCGTATTTTCTGTTCCTTGAACGTATAAGGATTTCTTCTTCATCAGAACGAACTAGTCCTGCAGAAATATCTCTGTTATTCAGGCTAACAGCTGCAGCAATCTGATCAAAAGTCAGGCTATATCTTAATAAGTCTTCTTCTGATACTTCAATTGATATCTCAAGTTCCGGGAATCCTGTGATATTCACCTGTGATATTACACCGGAATTATACAGATCATCTTCAATTAAATCAACATATTTCTTAAGAGTTTGCAAGTCAGCATCGCCATATAAACTCATAAACAATGCATTAGTACGGGCTCTTTGTTTAAAAACAATTGGCTTTTCAGCATCAACAGGAAAAGAGGTTATAGCATCTACTGAATTCTTTACTTCCTGTAATGTTTCATCTATATCATAATCTCCTGTAGTTGTAACCTGAACATTTGCAAAATTTTCTGAAGAAGTAGAGTTAACATATTCTATACCAACTATTCCCCTGATAGCTTCTTCTATCCGGATAGTAATTCCTTCTTCCATTTCTTTAGGGGAAGCTCCGGGATAGACAACACTAACAATAATTTCAGTTGTGCTCCGTTCAGGAAAAAATGATTTCTTTAAATTTAGCAGACTGAAAATACCACCTCCGATAAGAATAGCAATTATCAGGTTCGCATAAAAAGGGTATTTTATAAATAATGCTACGGCTTTACGCATTTTAAGTAATTCTTTAAAGTGAAACGATTACTTTATTTCCTTCTACTGCACCAACCAGAGGTTCGGCAACAATTATACTACCAGGTTCCAGGCCATTGAAGATCAATGATTCCTGATTAACCTTAATGATATTTATTTCCCTTTTAAATATAATGCTATCCTTAACAACAAATACAATATTGGAGTTAAAAACAGCTCTTCTTGGTATTTCCATGGCATCCTCAATTGTATACCCATTGAAATGTGCTTTTAGATATTGGCCTTCATAAAGCGGTTTGTCTTTTTCAGGAATAACAGAAGCAAAAACACTTACCGACTGAGTACTGGGATCCACAAAATCAGCAATTCTAACAATTTTACCATTCCAGCTTAATTGTTCATCTTCTGAAGTCACCAAAACACTCTGTCCTATTTTTAGCCATTTCACCTCGCTTAACTCAACAGGAACTTCAAGCTCAAGGGCATTGGTACTAATGATCCTGGCAATTCTAGATCCTGGATTTGCAATAGCACCTACTTCAAGCATTACATCAGTATATGATCCATTGAAAGGAGCCCTGATCTTAAATTTTGATAATCTGATCTCGCTGCTTTTTATTGTATAATAATCATTCAGGACGTTCTTACTTGCCAGGAATATCTTTTCCTGTTCTGATTTTATCTCTGGAAGATCAGGAAGAGGTTCGTTGATCTTTATCTTATCGAAGAAGGCTTTTATTGTTGGGTAACTTCCAGGATAGTCAATTTTAAAATCCGGTAGTATATTCGCAATACCGTTTAAAAACCTGCTTTTTGCTGCTTTAAGATTTAGTACAGTTTCCTTATCATATATCTTAACTAAAAGATCTCCCTTTTTGAAACTTTGACCCTTTTTCAAAGGTAATGATCCTTTTAAAATTTCTCCCTGCACCTCGGATATCACATCCACTACATTCTGTGCTCCCAGTCGTCCGGTAGCAATAATTTCCGACTCAAGTGAATTATATTCAACCCTAATCGCATCAACCCTGCGAACAATTTCTTTAAGCTCCTGTTGTTCAGGATCTTCTTTTTGCCCTGATAAGTACCACCCCATTCCTAAGGCTCCACCTAACAGCACAATAATACCAAGAATAACAATAATTTTACGCATAGTTCTTGAATTTTGAATGGTAAATTTAATGTTTATTACAATAGACTATAACTATTTCAAAAAGATTAAAAAAAACTTAAAGAAATGTGTGCCGGATGCCAGATGCCGGATACCGGATTCTGGTATCTGTTATTGAATCTTTTCAACCCCACCCAAACCTGTTTGCTTACTTTTTATCTCCGGATTGCCTTTGAAACGCACCTTGCCAATGCCACTGGAATAAATATCAAGCTTTTTTGAAACATTAACGATGCATTCACCCACACCCTTTGACCTCACATTGGCTTCTTCGGTTTCAAGATTATATGCATTTATTTTCCCGGTACCGGAAATCTCAATATCATGAAATCTTGTTTTCCCTGTAAGCTCTATTTCACCAATACCTTTGAGTGTTGTTATGAGTTTATCTGTTTCTATCTTCAGGAAGATGCTGCCAACACCACTATTAATAACATGCATTTCCTGAACTTTCATAACTTCATCACAGGAAATTTTCCCAACACCTGTAACTCTGCATTGCTTCAGATCTTTGAAGCCAATGTAAATATCAAGTCTGGGCATTTTCAACAACCATAAAGGCAAAGGATCACTAAATGAAACAGTCAGATCACCATTTCGAACGCTAGCTTTTATCTTTCCCCTGATGTCATGGTTGGATTTAACGGTCACCGAATAATCGGAGTCCTGTTTAAGGTAAATATTTCCAATACTTTTCAATGTAACAGATTGGAATTCGGATACTTTAATATATTCGTCGAACATTTTTTTTGAGTTTTATGTGAACAAATTTAATAAATATGAGTATAATGGAATAAAATTGCAAAATGAAAAAGATCAACTTAGTATTTTATTCAGCGGTCATTCTTATCGCAGTAACAATATTGATAGTTTCCTGCAAAGAAAAAAAGGAACCTGAAAAAGAAGTAAAAAAAGAACAGCCTCCGGTAAAGAAAGAAACTCCTAAAAAAGACTCTGTAAAAAAGCTTGAACCAAGCCCTGTGGTTATCCCTGAGAAAAAAGACAAGATCTATGTAGTTCAGCAGGATGACTGGCTGTGGAAGATCTCCAGAAACGAATACGGAAATTCCCTTGGATGGGATAAAATCTACGAGGCAAATAAAGAAAAGATAAATAACCCGAATCTGATATTCCCAGGACAGGAACTAATTATTCCCGAATAGACGAAAAAAAGCCCTGCGATCGCGGGGCTTTTTTATTGCAGAATGCAAATTGCAGATTAGAAATTGAAAAATTATTGAAAAATTATTAATATCAGATTGATTTAACAATTTTGATATTTTTTAATTGACTGATAGATAATGCTTAGTTGGTTATTTTTTGATTTAGTTTTGAAAATAAGGGGACGAATGATTGTTTAATGTATTAATTAGTGAACATTAAATACATTAAACTATGAAAGCGGATGCATTGGAAGACAGACTGGTTGATTTTTCAGTTGAAATTGTAAACCTTACTAAAGTTCTTTATAAGTCAGATTATGTGAAAGTCATTACAGATCAGATAATAAGGTCTGCCTTTTCAATAGCTTTAAACTATAGTGAAGCGCAAAGTGCCGAATCAAGAAAAGACTTTATTCACAAAATGAGGATTTCATTAAAAGAGCTAAGAGAGACGAAGGTAGCAATTAAAATTATCAGTAGAACCGTTGATAGAGTGGATGATGAAAAATTAAATCACTTAATGAATGAAGTCAAAGAATTAATTTCAATTTTTATTGCAAGCATAAACACCGCAACTAAAAACCTTCAAAATCGAAAATAAAACATTATTCAATCTTCAATAATTTTTCAATCTCTAATTTGCATTTTGCAATCTTCACCACCCTATTCAATATCCCACTCAGGCAATCTTCCCGGTGTCCAAGGAGCTCCGGCTTTTTCAAGTTCATCTCTCAGAATTTTCAGATCAACATCCTGTATAATTTTCAGCTCTTCCAGTATCGGAGGAAATTCTGTTTTCAGGATATTAAACAGGTTCTTCTGAGTTTCTGTAATATTAGAAGTGGATCCCCAATGTGAGTATATCATCGCATTCAGCCTGTTATAAATTGAAGGCGGTTGTGGCCAGCTTTCCTCCCGGCTAGCACCTGTGCTCTGTCCATTGAATTTCAACATGATATCATCAAGCTTTTGATCAATTGCTTCTGCTTTACCCATTAGGTCTTGAGGCATATTGGGTGTTCTCAAAATAGCTTGCATAATAAATTGTATTTGCTTTTTCATTTCTTCCGCTGCCTTATCTGCACCGTAGATGATCTTAGCAAGATTAGCCACTTTCTTTTCAAAGGCAACCATTTCGGCCCTGCTTTCCGCTGGTAAAGTTGTGTTGTTTAAAACGACAGCCTTGAAAGGAACAGGGTCAAGCAATTTTTTCACTCCACCTTTGCTATATATTGACAAGCCAACAGCATAATTACCAGGCATAGCGTAATTAATATTCCCACCTGAGCTCAGTGGATCGAATTTATCACCTCTTAAACTAACAGGATAAATACTTGGATACCTCAGGTTCCAGGTAATTCTCTTTAATCCTTTGGAGGCACTTTTTGTGATCTTATTTATCTCATTGCCATCCTCATCATAAATAGTGAACATGAGATATGGAGCAATCTCCTCTTTCTCAGCTCTTAATTCATCAAGAGTTGGAATAGGAATAGGCTTTTTATCTTTAGCCAGCTTGCCTTCTTTTTTCTTTCTTTCTGATTTAAGAGTTTTAGGAACATCGTTTACAAAATACGTAAATGTTGCACCAAAAGGAGGATTATGTGATGTATAATACATTGATCCTTGTCCGTAATAACCTCTCGACTGCACATACATCAAAGCATCCTTAATTGAGAAGATATATGCTGTAGAATCCAGCAATTGTTTATTTAACACCCTGAGTGGCGTATAATCATCCAGGATATAAAATCCCCTGCCGAATGTTGCAACAACAAGGTCATTTTCCCTTTCCTGAATTACCATATCTCTTACTGCAATGGTTGGCATTCCTGAACCAATCTTTGTCCAGATCTTTCCACCATCAACAGAGAAATGAACTCCATTTTCTGTTCCAACAAATAATAATTCCGAATTCACGTGATCCTGTTCAATAGAATGAATCGTAAAGTCAGGCAGGTTTGCAGCAATGGATTTCCATGTTTTACCTTTGTCATCACTTTTCAGGATGTATGGCTTGAAATCATCTCTTTTCCTGTTATCAAATGCAGCATAAACCACATCGGCATCATGCTTTGAAGGCAGGATGTCGCTCACATATGTGTATTCAGGAATTCCAGGAAAATTGGCTGTTTTAGTCCAGCTTTCCCCATTATCTTCCGTCACCTGAATAAGCCCGTCATCTGTTCCAATGAACAACAGGCCCTCCTGAACAGGGGATTCAGCTATAGAAACCATGGTGCCGAACAATGAAGTGGAAACATCCTTTTTTACAGCATCCACTCCCCAGTATCTTCCCATAACAGGCCATGAATTTCTATCCATTTTCCTGGTCAGGTCTCCTGAAATTCTCTCCCAGGAGTTGCCCCTATCGTCACTTCTGAACAGATAGTTCGATCCAATATACAATCTGGTATTTGAATAAGGAGAAATTATAAATGGTGTATTCCAGTTCCATTTATAAGTGCTGTCGCCAGTCATTGGCTGAGGTTTAATACCAATTCGTTCACCACTTTTTTTATCGTAACGGAAAATATTTCCATACTGATATTCGGAGTATACAATATCCGGATTTTCAGGATCTATGGCCTGCCAGAATCCATCACCACCCAGCGTAACAATCCAATCGTAAGTACTAACCCCTTGTGAAGATATACTACGGGAAGGTCCGCCTAAGCTGCTGTTATCCTGAGTACCCCCATAAACCCAGTAAAATGGTTCGGTATTATCAACATTCACACGGTAGAACTGTGTAACAGGGAGGTTTGACATAAATTTATAATTCTTTCCACCATCGAATGATTCATACACACCTCCATCACCACCAATAAGGAAGTGTTTAGTATCTTTTGGATCGATCCACAAAGCGTGATCGTCCACATGGCGACCTTTATTGCTAAGCCTTTTCCATGTTTTACCACCATCTTCCGTAAAATGTGTGATGGTCTCTACTGAATAAACCTTATCTACATTGACAGGATCGCAATAGATCTCGTTGTAATATTGCCCTGAAGAAGCATGATCACTCATTTTCCTCCATGAAACACCTCTGTCTGTTGAACGATAAAAACCACTTGATTTCCCTGCCGCTTCGGCAATTACATATATATAATCCGGGTTAACAGGAGAGATGGCAATACCCATACCACCGACATCGCCGGAAGGGAGTCCGCCTTTAAGTTTATTCCATGATTCACCACCATCAGTTGACTTATAGACTGCCGATTCAGGTCCGCCACCTATTTTAGTATGCACATGCCTTCTTCTTTGCTCTGAAGTGGCATACATGACATCAGGACTGCGGGGATCCATGATCACATTGTTCACACCTGTGTTTTCGCTGATCTCCAGGACTTTCTTCCATTCTTTGCCGCCATCGGTTGTTTTATATAATCCTCTGTCGCCACCCGGACCCCAGGCTGATCCTTCTGCCGCAACAAAAACTGTATTTGAGCACCTGGGATCAATGGCTATCATGCCGATATGCCGTGAGTCTTTCAACCCCATATTTTTCCAGGATTTACCACCGTTCTCTGTCTTGTACACACCATCACCATATCCAAGGGCACGTTGGTGATTGTTCTCACCTGTTCCTGCCCATACAACATTATGGTTATTCGGATCCATGGCAAGGCAGCCGATGGAATAGGATCCATAGTTTTCAAATACAGGACTGAATGTGGAGCCACTGTTTGTTGTCTTCCAGATATTTCCTGAAGCAACAGCAACATAATATTCGCTTGGATTAGAGGGGTTAACAGCAAAATCGGCAATACGGCCAGAGGTTAATGCAGGTCCTATACCTCGCCATTTCAATCCGCTGACAGCTGATGATTTGATGGTATCGTTTTTCTTTTTATCATCTCCTTTATTCTTGCCAGCCATTGAATTTTGAGGCATTATCAAAACAAAGGCAATAGCAAAACTGATAATGAATAAAATAATTCTGTTTCTCTTTTTCATGATTTTGTCTTTTGGTTATCAATTAGTAAAGGTTCGCATAAATAAGGAACATACCTATAGTAGAGATCCCGAAGAATAAGCAAAGTAATTTTTGAGAACCGATAAAGTTATGAAAATAATTGAATTGGAAAATGATGAGGGTAGTTTTAAAAGGACATTTTGCTATAAGAAGGAGGTTTCTCACCCCAGGTTTTGTAAAAACAAAACTGGGGATTCGAAATGACATTGTTTTAAATTAACTGTCATTTCGAAGGAGCGCAGCGACTGAGAAACCTCCTTCAATTTATACTGTGAAGTATAAATTAAAACCTTTGATTATCGATAAGCATACTCTATCAGTTATATGGAACCCCGAACATCGAAAATCATGATATGGAAAATATTATTTAATATTTAGGATGTTCTATGTGACATGTTCGAATTCTGTATAGAAATGTTGTATCTTTATGTATATTTTAATCACATTAATTTTACAATCATGAACGACAGTGTATACAAGATCATAGAAATCGTCGGAACAAGTGAAATATCATGGGAAGATGCAGCAGCAAAAGCAGTTGAAAGAGCTGCATCAACACTTGAAGACCTCAGAGTGGCTGAAGTAACACAGCAGGACCTGAAGATTGAAAATGGAAAAGTTGTTGCTTACAGGACGAGGGTTAAGATTTCATTTAAATTCAGGGGGAATTAGATTATAGATCATAGATTTTAGACTTTAGATCGCAGTTCGTAATGAATTAGCGAACTAATTTAATAATATCATACCAGCATGATGATTTATCATGTTTCACATTCAATTTTCTAATTTATTCATTGCTGTCGGTAAAGATAGCTTACATCTTTAGAAATTATTGAGATATCAGTGTTTCTGGGCATTTTTGAATATTGAAGCTAGCTTTATTGAAATTGCTAACTAAAGTAGGTAGCAACTCTTCAAGCTACTAATGACATAAAGTAATTGATCTGTACAAATAATGGTTTTTTAACAATTGATGCTGCAATTCGAAGGAGATCCTTCTCCGCCTATGGCGGTTCAGGATGACACCTATATTTAACCCTCGCTGGCGTGGACATGTTGTCCGTGCCTCTTTTAGCAATCGGCTTGAGCACGGACAATGTACTATTGTAATAAACAATGAGCAATAAACAATAAGCAAACAATAACCTAATATCTATGATCTAAGATCTATTGTCTATTAAAGTGTTCAAACACAATCCTCCCCTTAGCCTTGCCTACAATGCTTTCCATGGATTCTAGGGATGCTGCCTTCACATTCTTCACAGATTTATAAAATGTAAGAAGTTTACGGGCAATCTCCGGTCCTATTCCTTTTATGCTTTCCAGTTCAGTTGACAAAGTGGATTTTTGTCTTTTCTTCCGGTGGTGGGTTATGCCAAAACGATGGGCTTCGTCTCTGAGATGTTGTATAACTTTTAATGTTTCTGAGGTTTTATCAATATGCAATGGTACCGGATCATTATAAAAGTAAATTTCTTCCAGTTTTTTCGCGATCCCGATCACCGTGATCCTTCCACGTAAACCGAGTTCTGCAATACTTTGCATGGCAGCATTAAGTTGTCCTTTACCACCATCAACAACGATCAACTGTGGAAGGTCCTTTTTCTCATCAAGTAATCTTTTATATCTTCTGTGAACGATCTCTACCATAGAAGCATAATCGTCAGGGCCTTCAACACTTTTTACATTATAATGGCGGTATTCTTTTTTAAATGGTTTGGCATTCCTGAAACATACCATCGCAGCAACAGCATCTTTCCCCTGGGTGTTTGAGTTATCGAAACATTCTATATGAACAGGATTCTCTTTGAGTTTGAGATCCTTTTTTATCTGAGCAAGTATCCTGTTAATATGTCGTTCAGGATCAATAAGCTCGAGTTGTTTCATCTTTTCCATCCTGTAATAATTAGCATTTCGAATGGATAATTCAAGCAAGTGCTTCTTATCACCAATTTTCGGAACAATGGTTTTTACATCAGGAAGGTCAATGTCTGGTTTTATGTTAATCAGTATCTCTTCCGGCTCTCCCTTAAATCGTTGCTTAAGATCTGTAATGGCAAGTCCCAGCAATTCCTTGTCACTTTCATCAAGTTTCTTTTTTAGCTCAAGGGTATGACTTTGCACCACAGCACCGTTAACCACTCTCAGGAAATTCACATATCCTGATCTATCATCAGAAATAATGGAATACACATCCACGTTATGGATTTTGGGGTTCACTACTGTTGACTTGCTCTGGTAATTCTCTAAGGCCACGAGCTTTTCCTTTATGAATTGTGCTTTTTCAAATTCAAGATTTTTGGCATAATCCATCATCCTGGATTTAAGTACCGAGATCACACTGCCAATATTTCCCTTGATGATGCTTTTTATTTCCAGGATGCTCTGATCATAATTCTCTTCAGTTTGCTCACCAATACAGCCACCCAAACATTTTCCAATATGGTATTGCAGACAAACTCTGAATTTCCCTTTTTCAATATTTGATTGAGTTAGCTTATGCTTGCAGTTACGCAAAGGATATAATTGCCTGATCAGGCTTAGCAAAGCATTCATCATTTTCACAGAGGCATAGGGCCCAAAATAATCAGATCCATCATGAATGACATTGCGTGTAGAAAATATCCTTGGGAAAGGTTCTTTTTTTATACAAATCCATGGAAAGGTCTTATCATCCTTCAGCATCACATTATAGCGGGGTTGATACTTTTTAATAAGATTATTTTCCAGGAGGCGGGCATCAAATTCTGAATTTACTACAATATGTTTTATGTCAGCAATCTTGCTTACCAGCACTTTAAGCTTTCCGGTAAATTGTGATTCTTTCTGAAAGTAAGAAGCAACACGTTTTTTAAGGTTGGTAGCTTTGCCGATATAAATGATCTTATCATCTTTATCGAAAAACTGGTATACTCCGGGATTGTCGGGAAGAGACTTGAGAATGTTTGTAATATGTTTGGATTTTTGAAACACAAGAGTAAAAATACCAAATAAAAAATTACAAACTCCAGGCAAATTACAAAAAGTAAAATTCAAATTCCAAAATGAATCCCTTTGGGATTGACTCTGTGGTGGGAAAGGGTGATGGTGTTGAAGGAATGCAGAGTGCAGATCAGCGATCTAAAATCTATTAAAAATTTAAGATCTACAATAAATTTGCATTCTGCACTCTGCATTCTCTATTTCTTCAGCGCATCCCATCCCTGAGCCTTCATCTCCACTTCACTTCCAGCTTTTGTGATCAGCTTGCAGCCTTCACTTTCATCCGTCATATGTCCGATAACACTTATTCCCATTATGTCTTTGATCTTATCATAATCATCCTGAGATATTGTGAAAAGAAGTTCATAGTCTTCTCCCCCGTTAAGGGCTGCTGTGACTGAACTTATATCAAGGTCCATGCAGGCTTTCATAGTTTCCTGGCTGACAGGAAGCTTATCTTCATAAATGGCACAGCCTAGCTTGGATTGTTTGCAAATGTGCATGATATCAGAAGCCAATCCATCAGAAACATCGATCATAGAAGTTGGTTTTACTTCTGCTCCTTTTAAAGCTTCAATTATGTCGGGCCTGGCTTCCGGTTTAAGCTGACGTTCAAGGATATATTCATATCCTGAAAGGTCAGGTTGCATATTTTTATCAGCTGTAAAAACCTGTTTTTCTCTTTCCAGGATGAGTAATCCCATATATGCGGATCCCAGGTCTCCACTCACACAGATAAGATCATTGACCCTGGCAGTGTTCCTGTAAACAACCTGGTCTTTGGCTACTTCACCTATGGCAGTGACTGAAATAAATAATCCTGAAAGGCTGGTAGTTGTATCACCACCTACAAGGTCGACTTTGTATTGTTCACAAGCAAGATATGCTCCTTTATAAAGATCTTCAATGGCTTCCAGTGAGAACTTGCTGGAAATAGCAATACTGAATGTTATCTGTCTGGGAACTCCATTCATTGCATAAATATCCGAAAGGTTTACAACCACGGCTTTATATCCAAGATGTATCAATGGTGAGTATACCATATCGAAATGCACTCCTTCAACAAGCAGGTCTGTAGTAACAAGAGTTTCCATCTCTGATGCTTCAATAACAGCAGCATCATCCCCAACACCTTTGATGGTAGACTTTTGTAGAGGATTGAAATTCTTTGTAAGATGATCTATCAGACCGAATTCACCGAGTTCCCCAAGGGAAGTGAGTTTCTTATCCTTATCCATAATTGAATTTGTAATTGAATTGCAAAGATACAAAGAAAGTTGTCACTGGTCACTGGTCACTGGTCACTGGTTGCTATGAGTATTAGATTGATATGCCAATTCCAAATATTATACGAAAGCTGATAAATAATAACAGTGTGAGCAAAATGACTCTTTTATCAACAGATGGGAAAGAGAAGTCTTCCTCAAAAAACATATCATTACTAGTTTTAGCTTTTGCGATTATGGGAGCCAGAATAAAAAATGTACTTATTGTTATCATCTGGTTATAATAACTGATCTCAGGAAGCCAGAACAAGAAAAGAATTAAGTTCCCGAAAATAAATGGCAAAATAATCTGTCCAAATATGAATCTTGGTATATTGTCGCTATTTATCTTTGAAAAGTATGAATTTGCGCTAATTATAATACCCGGAGCAAGTAATAAGCCTATCATTACCAAAAAGAAAATCGAACCCAATGCATAAATAAGTTTTGCTGTGTCCATAACATATGACCATGCCAGTGCAAATCCAAAACCAAACGATAGTAATGATCCTGTTAATAAAGCACCAAAGAAGAAGGTAAAACCATGAACAGATATCCATATAAAAAATATTTTTATCCGGGAAGGGTGCTCTTTTATTTTATAATAAACCATCCAGGATATAACAGCTAGAATTAATGCTGAAATGGGGCCAATGGAAAATATAGTAACCACGGCATCAGATGACCATCCCATTTCTCCAACATAATAATAGTTAATAAAATGTAACATCACGACATGATAGTCATAGAAGCTACCAACTAATGCAGCAATAAAACTAGTCGTAAAGAACAATAACAGGAAAGAAAGAATATAATATGCTAATGAGTTCACAAAGATAACAAGCATTTCACGATTTCTATTGCTGATTTTGCTTTGGTTAACAAAAAAATTCTTCAGACTCTCAATATCAAAATCTCTAATTGCTTTTATACAAAGTTTGATCCTCCTTTTAATTAAATACCGTATCAGCCGCTTGCGACGCTTTCTTTCATAAGCTTCATTTTCTTTTTGCTGTTTCAGCTGTGACTTTGCAGTCTTATCAAGGCTCTTCAATAGTTCTTCATTGACTATCTCAGTAATTTCAAACTCATCATTATGCTCATTATAAGAGCTCTTTGCCTTGTTTTCATCAATCTTTCTTATGAGTCCGTTATCAGTTGCAAGATCTTTATTGATCCTTTTTAATTCCTCTTTATACTTTGATTCCAATTCTCTGGCAGATGCTTTTCTCTTTTTCTTAACTCTTCGCAAATACCGTAAATAACGTATTCTACGATATATTCTATAAAATATTGAATAACTATTTGCCATAGATCAATTCTAATTCTGAATATGAATAAAACAATACTAATTTAATGATAAATCTAATAACTTAATTACTATAACTCTATTA
>CAZDWF010000052.1:0-23095 GCA_964508895.1 uncultured Bacteroidales bacterium | reverse complement strand
CCAAGCAAAAGTCAAGTGTGAAATCTCAAAACTCAAATTATAAATTCCAAGCAAAGAACAAATTACAAGAATTAAATTACAAACTTGCAAAGATTAACATCTTGCACTTTTAGGATTTTGGATTTGTTTTTTGGAATTTGGAATTTATAATTTGTAATTTTCTAGTCTTTGGTGCTTGTAATTTGGTGCTTTTTCATACTTTTATAACTTCATTTCTATTAATTATTTAATACTCAAACCATGAATTTCGAATTAACAGAAGAACAACAAATGATACAACAGGCGGCTCGTGATTATGCTAACAGAGAGTTGCTTAAAGATGTACTGGAAAGAGATGAGAAGTGTGAAATTCCATGGAACCACATCAATGCATTGAAAGAATTAGGGTTCTTTGGAATGATGGTAGACCCTGAATGGGGCGGTGGTGGAATGGATACCATTTCATATGTTCTTGCTATTGAAGAATTATCAAAAGTAGATTCCGCCACTGCTGTAATACTTTCTGTTCATAATTCTCTTGTTTGCTGGGGAGTTGAAAAATTTGGAAATCAGGAGCAAAAGGAAAAGTATCTTACTCAGCTTGCCACAGGTGAAAAATTAGGAGCTTTTTTATTGTCTGAACCGGAAGCAGGATCTGATGCCACACATCAAAGAACTACTGCTGAGGATAAAGGTGACCATTACCTGCTTAATGGAACCAAGAACTGGATATCCAATGCTCAGGTTGCAGATATATATGTTGTAATTGCCCAAACACATCCTGAAGAAAAACACAGAGGAATAAATGTTTTAATTGTTGATAAAGATACAGAAGGTATAACATTGTCACCCCATGAAGATAAAATGGGCATGAGAAGCTCGGACACTCATTCTGTGATGTTCAATGATGTGAAAGTTCCTAAAGAGAACAGGATAGGAGACGACGGTTTCGGATTTAAATTTGCTATGAAAGCACTTGAAGGCGGAAGAATAGGTATTGCAGCTCAGGCATTGGGAATCGCATCAGGTGCAATGGATAGATCTGTTCAATATGCTAAGGAAAGAAAAGCATTCGGAAAGCTTATTGCAGAACATCAGGCGATTGCTTTTAAACTTGCCGATATGGGCGTAAAAGTTGAAGCTGCCAGAAACCTTGTATTAAAGGCTGCATGGCTAAAGGATAACGGAATGCCTTATGGAACTGCCAGTGCTTATGCAAAATTATATGCTGCTGACAGTGCAATGGATATCACAGTTGAAGCAGTACAGGTTTTTGGGGGATACGGATATGTAAAAGAATATCATGTGGAACGCCTGATGAGAGAAGCCAAACTAACGCAAATCTATGAAGGCACCTCGGAAATACAGAAGATCGTGATCTCCCGGGCAATGCTCAATGAATAATCCACCTTCGCTAAAGCTACGGTGGATAAGAGAGTTCAGACAAATGAGTTCAGACAAATGAATTCTGAATTATCCGGTATCTGGCATCCGGCATCCGGTATCCGGTATCCGGCATCCGGCATCCGGCATCCGGCATCCGGCATCAATAACTATTAATCACAACAAATCACTTTTTGTTCGCTAACATTTTCCTATATTTGTTTCGATTTTCAGAAGAATAATTTTTTACAAAATAAATAGTATGAATATTTTAGTATGTATTAGCAATGTACCTGATACGACTACAAAAATCAGGTTTACTGATAATGATACAAGGTTTGATGTATCAGGGGTACAATGGATTATCAATCCATGGGATGAGCTGGCATTAACGAGGGCTCTGGAATTAAAGGAAGCATCAGCAGGTGCAATTGATAAGATATCTGTTATTAGTGTTGGCCCCAAAGAATGCGAACCAACATTAAGGAAAGCACTGGCAATTGGTGCAGATGATGCTATCCGTATTGATGGTGAAGCAAATGATGCTTATAATGTTTCATTTGAGTTATCAGAATACCTTAAGGAGAGTCCTTATGACCTGATTCTTTGTGGAATTGATTCAAGTGATTATAATGGTTCCCTGGTTGGAGGTATGCTTTCAGAATTCCTGGATTATACTTCCATTTCTTCAGTATCAAAGCTTGATATTGAGGGTGGCAATGTTACTATAAATCGTGAGATTGATGGCGGATCAGAAGTTTTAAATGCGGAACTTCCTCTGGTTGCTATTGTTCAGAAAGGAATTGCATTTGAACCCAGAATACCTTCTATGAGAGGTATTATGATGGCAAGAAAGAAACCATTAATTGTTATTCCGGCAGCTTCAGGAGAAGAGCAAACAACTTTTGAGAAGTTTGAACTGCCACCTCCTAAAGCAGCATGCAAAATGGTTGATGCAGAAAACCCAAAGGAATTGATTGACCTTCTTCATAACGAAGCAAAAGTTTTATAAACGTGACGAGGAAAATGAAAAATTAAGAAATAAAAAATTACGATATGTCAATATTAGTATATACAGAAAACTGGGACGGGAAATTCAAAAAGTTAAGTTTTGAGTTGGTTTCCTTTGCCAAACAACTGGCTGATAAAACAGCTGATGAAGTTATTGCACTCTCCATAGGGAATGTCCCTGATGATGAACTTAGCAGACTAGGGAATTATGGTGCATCAAAAATACTGAAGGTTGAAGATGACAGGTTAAATATCCTTAATAATAAGGTTTATTCCTCAATAATTTCTCAGGCTGCAGAAAAGGAAGATGCCAATATTGTAGTATTTGCAAATAATTCTTCAGGAAAAGCCCTTGCCCCTCGGGTGGGCGTTAAATTAAGTGCAGGTGTTGTTTCCGGAGTTACAGATATCCCATCAGACGTTGATCCATTTGTGGTTAAGAAAAAGGTCTTTACAAATAAAGCCTTTGCTGATGTGATAATAAGATCACAGAAAAAAGTGCTCAGCCTTTTCCAGAACTCTGTCGATATCCTGGAAACTGATAACAATGCAGTTATTGAAGTATTTAAGCCGAAACTGATTGATGCTGATTTCAATATTAAGCTGGTGGAAGTTAGCAAAGTAACTGATAAGGTGCTTCTTACGGATGCTGAAATAGTTGTATCCGGTGGCCGCGGAATGAAGAGTCAGGATAATTGGGGCCCGATCGAAGAACTTGCTGCAGAACTAGGTGCAGCAACAGCCTGCTCAAGGCCGGTTTCTGACGAAGGATGGCGCCCTCATGCTGAACATGTCGGACAAACAGGTAAGATCATTGCTCCTAACCTGTATTTTGCCCTGGGTATTTCCGGAGCTATACAGCATCTTGGAGGTGTAAGTTCATCGAAATGCATTGTTGCTGTAAATACTGATAAGGATGCTCCTATATTCGAAGCAGCTGACTATGGTATAATTGGCGATGTGCAGAAAGTGCTTCCTGAATTGGTTGTTGCTGTGAAGGAATTGAAAACTAATCAATAATTTAGCGATAGAAGTTATATTGAATTATAACGGCTAAGAAATTCGTTGATATACTTCAAAGGATTTTAACTGTCAATAACTCATTTTTATTCAATCAAATATAGGGATTTAATACAATTCTTAAAGAAATGACTTCCCCTTTTTTCTTAGGCAGCTTGATTTTATGTTGATTTTTTTTGTATATTCGAACTTCAGAAAAATTAATATTAAATTATAATTAACTAAAATCCCATATTATGAAAGCAATTAAATTTTTACGTTTTTTACTCATGTTTACAGTAATCATTTCCATGGTTATGATTAGCTGTAAAAAGGATGATGATGATGATACATCCACTCCAGCTCCTAACGCACCATATTCAAATATGAATGATGACTCAACCACTGCAGTAAATGTTGCCATTCCAAGAATAGATGTTACAGGTAGCCGTGATGGTTCACTTGGAATTTATCTGTCTGCAACAAACCAGGATGGATGGGCATTTTCACAGTTCACCTCAGGTAACTTTTTAATAGTTATTGAAAATCTTGACAACCACTCAACTACTACTGTGGCAATTATTTCCTTCATTAACATAAACCAGCAAGGTGGAAATATTGCAGCTGCCATGACTCTTGACTATTCAGGTAGTATGAGTTATCAAATGATAGCAGATATGGAAACTGCGGTTGGAGATTTTGCTAATCTTAAAGCAAGTGCTGATATTATTGAACTTTTAAAGTTTTCAACAAGTGCTGAAGTTACCTTGCCTTTTACAAGTAATGTTCAGGATATTCTTACAGCTATTGCTAACCCATATGCTGGAGCTGGTGGTAGTACTGCATGGTATGATGCAATTAATTTAGGATTAGATGAAGCAAATAGCGTTACAAATAATTTTGTTCCAGCGATTATTGCTCTTACAGATGGTTATGATAATAACTCAAGTGTTAATGAATCAGAAATAATAGCAAAAGCACAACAATATCAGATCCCAATATATACTATTGGATTTGGTTCTGGTGGAAATGAATCAGTTATGTTGAATATCGCTGATCAAACTGGCGGTTACTACCTTTCTGACCCAAGTGCTACGCAGTTAAGTCAGTTATATTCAAAAATCAGTGGCCAGCTTAAAAACCTCTTTATGGCAACTGTTACTTTCACTGGTAGTGGAAACTTCAATGTTATTGTTACAGTTTCTTATACTTGTGTTAACGGTACATTGACGAGTACAGGATATAAAGGATTTACATATCCATAAGAAATAAATGGTATAGCTTATAACCTGGTAGTGAAAGCTGCCAGGTTTTTTTTTACTTTTGAGTTACAAAACCTAAAAAAATGAAATGTTTTTCAACTCTTTTTATTTTCACGATCTTGTTTACCTCATTTACTGAAGCTCAAATTGTTATAAACTCCTCCAATATTGGCCAAGCCGGGGATGAATATATAATGGCTTATGATGACAATCCGGATTCAAGCCTTAAAATAGGAGACCCAGGAGCAAATCTTACATGGGATTTTTCTTCATTACAGCTTAGCTATCTTGATACAGTCAGGTATTTCCATCCTGACTCAACACCTTATGCAGGAAGATTTCCTCAAGCAAATCTTGCTATACTGCAAAACAATAATACCATGTGGGGCTTTCTGGTAAATAATACTTTTGAGTTTTCAATTTATGGTGCCGTATTGCCTGTTCCTGAAATTGGTATAGTCGACTTTGACCTTGTTCCAAAAGATGTTATGGCATTCTGGCCTCTTGAATACCAGGATTATAATAATCTTTCATTTGTCGCTGATATCAGAGTTGAAAGTACAGAACCCCTGATAGATTCAATCAGATACAAAAGCACTACCTTTAAGACTTCTGAGGTAGATGCATGGGGAACAATGAATATTCCAATTGGTTCATTCCAGGTGTTGAGGGTTTTTGAGCAAAGGACTATGATAGACAGTATCTGGACAAAATTCATCGGTACATGGATATTTATTTCCAGAACTGTGGATTCAATCAAAATATATAACTGGTGGACCAACCATCCTGTTTCAGGATATACCCTGGTGACTGCAAATATGGATTCTGAAACTATGGAGATTGATGATATTTCTTACCTGAATTATCCTTATGTTGATGTGCCGGAAAGAATGACTGATATCCGGCAATTGGTAGTTTATCCGAATCCTGTGGGTGAAGTGTTATATATGCAGTTGCCAGTCGCCGGTCGCCAGTCGCCAGTCGCCAGTCGCCAGTTGCCAGTCGCCAGTATTGACGATTTTAGATTTGAGGTCTTGGATGTTAGCGGTAGATTGGTCCAATGTGGAATGATTGATAAATCTATGAACCTGTCAGTCAGTAAGCTTGAAAGTGGGTTGTATTTATTAAAGATTTCTTCTGGATCAGTAATGTCAACAGCAAAATTTATTAAGAAATAATTCATAATGATTTCATATTCAAGATTCCTTATTCCATATTTGTTCGTGAATAAAGTTGGCGATGCAGCTATAAATCAGAAATATGGAATCCTCAATATGGAATATGGAATCAAACCCCCATTGCTGCCGAAACTAACTCAGCAATATCCACATTCCTCATCCTCTCTTCCTGGTTCTTGTATTTTATACCGTCGGTCATCATTACCATGCAGAACGGACAAGCGGTAGCAACAATATTCGCACCGGTATCAATGGCATCTTCAATTCTTTCCAGGAAAATCTCTTTATCACCTGATTCAGCCTCTTTGAACATCTGTCCGCCACCGGCACCACAGCATAAAGCAAAGCTTTTGCAACGCTTCATCTCTTTTTGTCCTGATGAAACAGCATCAATCACACTTCTGGGTGCTTTATATTCTCCATTGGCTCTTCCGAGATAACATGGATCGTGGAATGTAATGATATCGTTATTGAACTTATTATTATCAAGTTTGATTTCACCTTTTTTTATAAGATCACTTAGGAACTGACTGTGATGTAAGACTTCAAAATCTGCTTCAAAATCAGGATATTCATTTTTAAACATGTTATAATCATGTGGACAACAAGTAATGATCTTTTTAACATTGTACATGTTTAAAGTCTCTATCGTCATCAATGTTTGCATCTGAAACAGCATTTCATTTCCTGCCCTTCTGGCAACATCACCGCTATCGGTCTCTTCAATACCCAGTACAGCATAATCAATTTTCAGATGATTAAGAATCTTGACAAATTCTCTTGTTACTTTTTTATACCTGTCGTCAAAAGCCCCTGCAGATCCTACCCAGAATAAGTATTCGGGAGTTTTGCCATTTGCCTGCAAATCAGCTATTATGGGAACTTCCAGCTTGACATCCTCAGCCCATTTAAGCCTGTCTTCAGGAGAGAACTGCCAGGGTGCTCCATTGTTTTCAATATTGCTGAACATTGAGTTTAACTCACCTGGTCCTGCAGATTTTTCCATAACCAGGAATCTTCTTAAATCAATAATAAGTGTTGGATGATTTATATTGACAGGGCATTCCTGTGCACAAGCATTACAAGTTGTGCAAGCCCAAAGTTCTTCTTCCGAAATATAATCTCTGAGCAGCGATTTATTATCTGTATATTCTTTGTTCTTAACCAAACCCGGTCCTTTTTCTTTCATCCTGGCTCTCAAATCCATCATGACTTTCCTGGGTGATAATTTCTTTCCTGTGAGGTTTGCTGGACAAACAGCAGTACATCTGCCACATTCTGTACAAGCCAGAGAATCGAGATAGTTTTTCCAGCTTACATCCTCAACATCAAGAACACCAAACCTGCACATCATTTCTTCCTCATCACAATTGCCTTCAAATGCTGCATCGGTATCAAGCATTAACTTAACTTCTTTAGTGATCTTTGGCATGTTTGGAATATATCCAAGTGGTTCCAATCTACTCAGGTAAACATTAGGAACAGACATAAACACATGAAAATGCTTTGAATAAGGCAGGATATTTGCAAATGCAAAAATCCACAGTATATGTGCCCACCAGTTTATTTCGTGCCATAGAAAAGCCTGACTTTCGGAAAGATTTCCAAAATATCCTGCAATAAGTTCACTTATTGGAAACAAACCATGGATATCATGCTCTACACTATTGCAATAAACAATATAAAAGGTATTCATGCCCAGCAAAGAGATCATCAATATGAAAATGATAGTCAGGGCAATATTTGCATCGATATGCGATATATGTTTCATCTCAATTCCACTGAACCTCTTGATATGCATAAATATCCTGCGGAATAAAAATGCAAGTATGAATACAGCAATGATCAGTGCAAATATATCGCCACCTGCAGTTATAACATCATAAACAGGACCTAATACCTGCAATACCCTGTCTGTTCCTGCCAGTCCGTCAATTACCATTTCAATACTTCCGATCAGTATGATTATAAAGCCCCACCAGACCAATGCATGCATCAACCCGATAATTGGCCTTCTGAAAATCTTGGTCTGCCAGAAAGCAACTTTCATCATGATAGCAAACCTTTTCGCATGTTGATTTATTGGAAATGGTTTTGTTAATTTGAAAAATTTAAAAATCCTGAATGCTGTTATCGAAAATACTATAAGGGTTATCAATAATGCTATTGCAAATATTAATTGTTTTTCCATATTTTGAAGTGGTTAAAAATGAATGGCTTACAATGTTTATTACAATGCAATTATAGTAATTTAAAAGTTAAGAATAAAAATAAATTAGCCTCAGGTCATGTGTTTCTTTAGTGTGTTAAAACATTAGCCACTTTCTTATAAATCCTTATATTTGTGAACTTAATACTATAATGAGCCGGAATGCAAAACCCTAAGATCTATAAGCCGAAATATCATATCAGAATGGTAACAGCTGCTTCATTATTTGATGGACATGATGCTGCGATTAATATTTTCAGGAGGATAATTCAATCAACAGGAGCTGAGGTTATTCATCTTGGGCACGACAGGTCAGTGCTGGAAATCGTTGACACTGCCATTCAGGAAGATGCCCAGGCTGTTGCTATTACTTCATATCAGGGCGGACATATTGAGTATTTCAAGTATATGTACGACCTTTTCAAAGAAAGGGATTTTGGCCATATTAAGATTTTTGGAGGAGGAGGTGGTGTGATACTTCCTGAAGAAATGGAAGAATTGCATTCATATGGAATTACCAGGATCTATTCACCCGATGATGGCAGGCAATTAGGCTTACAGGGGATGATAAACGACCTGATGCAGATTTCTGATTATCCAACAGGTAAAGACATAAAAGTTAAGGTTGAGGATGTTGAGAAGAAAGATATCAAGTCAATAACTCAATTAATTTCTGCTGCCGAGAACTATCCTGATGAAGTTAAAGATTTGCTTGAAGAAGTAAAAAAGAAAAGTAAGAACTCTCCCGTTCTTGGCATTACTGGAACTGGTGGTTCAGGAAAATCTTCACTTGTTGATGAAATTGTAAGAAGATACCTTACTGATTTCCCTGATAAAACCATCGCTATTATTTCTGTGGATCCTTCTAAGCGGAAGACTGGTGGTGCTTTGCTTGGCGACAGGATCAGGATGAACTCTATTCACAATCCAAGGGTTTATATGAGATCGCTGGCTACCAGGCAGTCAAACCTTGCAATGTCGAAATATGTGAAAGATGCAGAATCTATTCTGCAGGCTGCAGGCTATGACCTTATCATCCTGGAAACTTCAGGAATAGGTCAGTCTGATACAGAGATCATTGACCACAGTGATCTTTCAATGTATGTGATGACTCCGGAATATGGAGCAGCTACACAGCTTGAGAAGATTGATATGCTTGATTTCGCTGATATTATTTCGCTGAATAAATTTGATAAGCAGGGAGCACTGGATGCCTTAAGGGATGTGAAGAAACAATATCAAAGAAACCATCAGCTCTGGGAATCTGAGATTGATGAAATGCCTGTATTCGGAACTATCGCTTCTCAGTTCAATGATCCTGGAGTTAACCAGCTTTATAAAGCGATGATAGAAGAGGTTAATGAGATCGCGAAAAGGAAATTTGATTCCTCAATGGAACTTACTGAGGATATGTCGCAAAAGATATTTATCATACCTCCCAGAAGGGTGAGGTACCTTTCTGAAATATCAGATACAGTAAGAAATTATAATGACTGGGCCGAAAAGCAATCAATAATTGCAGAGAAACTCAATTCATATAAAAATACTATAAATGATCTTTCTGATGATGATAAAAGTAATAAAGAGCTGATATCAAAACTGGAAGATCTTTATAAGAGTAAAGAACTGGATATTGATCCAAGAAATAAGGAGATACTGGAGAACTGGGATGAAAAGAAAAAAATGCTCCAGGATAATGAGTATGTGTTTAAGGTTAGGGATAAGGAAATAAAAGTTGAGACTTACACTGAATCATTATCACATTTAAAGATCCCAAAACTTTCTGTACCAAAATATACCAGCTGGGGTGACATCCTGAAATGGAACCTTAAAGAGAACCTCCCTGGTGAATTTCCTTTCGCAGCAGGTGTTTTCCCTTTTAAGAGAGAAGGTGAAGATCCTATACGCATGTTCGCAGGAGAAGGTGGACCGGAAAGAACAAACAAAAGATTCCACTATCTTTCATATGGAATGCCTGCCAGAAGGCTTTCAACGGCATTTGATTCTGTAACTCTCTATGGCCGTGACCCACACACCAGACCTGATATCTATGGTAAGATAGGTAACTCAGGAGTTTCAATCTCCTGTCTTGACGATGCAAAAAAACTCTATTCAGGATTTAACCTTGCCGATCCAAAGACCTCAGTTTCCATGACAATCAATGGTCCGGCTCCATCTTTAGTTGGATTCTTTATGAATGCTGCCATTGATCAGCAGTGTGAAATTTATATTAAGGAGAACGGGCTTGTTGATAAAGTTAACAGGAAAATTGAAGGGATATATAAAGCCAGGGGAACAAAACGCCCGGAATATCAGGGTAAACTTCCTGACGGAAATGATGGATTGGGCTTATTCCTGCTGGGTGTTACCGGTGATCAGGTATTAGCGGAAGATATTTATGAAAAGATCAAAAAAGAGACTATCTGCAGGGTGAGGGGAACTGTTCAGGCTGACATACTTAAAGAAGACCAGGCACAGAACACCTGCATTTTCTCTACTGACTTTGCTCTTAAGATGATGGGTGATGTTCAGGAGTATTTTACTCAGAACTATATACGAAACTTTTATTCTGTATCCATTTCAGGATATCATATTGCTGAGGCAGGTGCTAACCCTGTAACCCAGCTGGCATTAACTCTTGCCAACGGCTTTACTTATGTTGAGTACTATCTTTCAAGAGGAATGGACATCAATAGTTTTGCTCCAAACCTTTCATTCTTCTTTAGCAATGGAATTGATCCTGAGTATTCTGTTATCGGAAGGGTGGCAAGGCTTATCTGGTCAAAGGCCATGAAGCTGAAATACGGCGCCAATGAGCGATCACAAAAACTGAAATACCATATTCAAACTTCAGGACGGTCATTACATTCACAGGAAATTGAATTTAATGATATCAGAACCACATTGCAGGCATTATATGCAATCTATGATAATTGCAACTCTCTTCATACTAATGCATATGATGAAGCGATTACTACGCCAACTGAAGAATCTGTTCGTCGTGCTGTTGCAATACAGATGATCATTAATCATGAATTAGGACTTGCCAAAAACCAGAATCCATTACAGGGATCATTTATTATTGAGGAGTTAACTGAGCTTGTTGAGGAGGCTGTGTTATCAGAATTTGACAGAATAACTGAAAGGGGAGGAGTTCTTGGTGCTATGGAATCAATGTACCAGAGAAGCAAGATACAGGAAGAATCATTATACTACGAGACCATGAAACATACTGGGAGACTTCCTATTATGGGTGTTAATACTTTCCTGTCGAAAGATGGGTCCCCAACTATAATTCCCGGAGAGGTTATCAGGGCTACAGTAAAAGAGAAAAGATACCAGATCTCCATGATCAATGAACTCCATAAAACATGGAGTGAAGAATCAAAGAAATATATTGAAGAGCTTCAGCAAAGAGCTGTAAATAATCTGAATATCTTTGATGGAATAATGGAAGCAGCTAAATACTGTTCCATTGGTCAGATTACTGATGCTTTATTTGAAGTTGGCGGACAGTATCGCAGAAATATGTAAATTAAATCTTATTACCATGAGTGATTGGCTTGAATCAGCAGAACGCAAACAAGATCATAAGAATAGCAGAAGCATTTTCAAAAAAAGAATGCTTGAGAAAAGATATATGATAGAAAAGAACTTTGAGGTTAATGGGAAGGCTTATGAGACTTTCATTTCTGAATTACTTGATTTAGTTGACAGGGCAAATGACCTTCCTGAAAACGAAAGAGAACCTTATGGAAAGATCAACACTAAGATCAAGGAGAATAGGCTAAACAATCACTATTATTTCTTTGGAAGCAGCAGGAGAGAATCTAGAAGAGAGCTAAACAGTGGAATAAAGAGGTGGTTGAAAAAATCTCATTATAAACACATAAGGGTTGTTTATTTCACGGTATCAAGTCTTGAAGGCCATGCTGATATTGAGATCAAGGAAAGATCTATGAGAAGGCACAAGATGAGTACAGATGATGACAATAAGAAATCAAAAAGCGGATATAAAGTTAGCAGGATCTTTCGCTATAAAGTAGAAGATATGAATTCAGACCTGGGAAGACAGGTTCTCGACTGGCTGGCATTTCAAACAGAAAAAGAAGAACTAAGCTTTTTTAAAAAAGAATTCAGTATTAGATAGATGTTCCTTCAATATCCTGGTATAATAGTTTATCGTAAGGCCAACGACTCAAATGTATTTCTTTTATTGTTTTATATAAACTGGTCTTAAATTCCTCAATATTTATCTTCTTTTTTGCTGAAATAAAATTACTGGGCTGATTGTTTTTAGCCATCCATGTAGCTTTCAGATCGTCAAGAGATAAATTCTCTTTACTTACCGGGCTTAGATCATCTTCATCTTTCTCAACAAATGTATAATTGTCAATTTTATTAAAAACCAGGATGGTGGGTTTGTCAAGAACTCCTAACTCTACAAGAGTTTGCTTTACAACTTTAATATGCTCTTCAAATTCAGGATGTGAAATATCCACGATATGTACAAGCACATCCGCTTCCCTTACCTCATCAAGAGTTGATTTAAATGATTCGATAAGGCTATGAGGAAGTTTCCTGATAAATCCTACAGTGTCAGAAAGCAGGAATGGAAGATTGCCGATTACAACCTTTCTGACAGTAGTATCGAGGGTCGCAAATAATTTGTTTTCAGCAAAAACTTCAGATTTGCTTATAAGATTCATTATTGTTGACTTGCCAACATTGGTATAGCCAACAAGAGCAGCCCTGACAAGGCTTTTTCTGCTTTTTCTCTGAGTTGCTTTTTGCTTATCTATTTGTACTAATTTTTCTTTTAATAAGGATATCCTGTCCCTGATAATCCTTCTGTCTGTTTCAATTTCTTTTTCACCGGGACCTTTCATTCCAATGCCACCTTTTTGTTTTGAGAGGTGGGTCCACATTCGTGTTAGCCTGGGAAGCAGATACTCATATTGTGCAAGCTCAACCTGGGTTTTAGCATGTGCTGTTCTTGCTCTTAAGGCAAAGATATCCAGGATGAGATGGTTCCTGTCTAAGACCTTGCAATTTAATTCTTTTTCAATATTTCTTAACTGGCTGGGGGATAATTCATCATCAAAAACTGCAATGTCAATCTCATTATCAGCAACATATTCTTGAATCTCCTGAAGTTTACCTGATCCAACAAATGTTCTGGAATCCTGCGCATGAAGTCTCTGGGTAAATATTTTCTCAGGAACACCACCGGCTGTATCAACAAGGAAAGCAAGTTCTTCAAGATATTCATTGAGTTTTTCATGACTTACTTTATCTGTTGCAAGTCCGACGAGGATTACTTTTTCTTTTGTTTTCTGTATTTTGATGTTTTGAGGCAAGAGAGAATGTGATTTTAGTGATTATGTTAATGATGCCGGATGCCAGATACCGGATAATTCAGAATTCATTTGCCTGAATTCCTTTTTCTGCATTTAAAAGCTCTTAAACCCAATAATCTCCCTCACTTCCTTTAAAGTTTTTACAGCACTTTCACGTGCTTTTTCGGCTCCCTGTCGGGTTACTTTACGCAGGTAATCGTTATCTGATTCAATTGCTTTAATCTTTTCACGGATTGGTTTAGTGAATATTGCTATGTCTTCTGCAAGCTGTTTCTTAAGATCTCCATATCTTATCTGGCAGCTGTTATATTGTTCTTCATAGAAGTTTACAACTTCTTCAGTTGAAACAATTTTCAATAAGGTGTAGAGGTTCTGTATAGCTTCCGGTTTTGTCTGATTCATTTCTGCAGGACCGGAATCTGTAATAGCTCTCATCACTTTTTTCTTCAGCACATTGGGTTCATCAACAAGGAATATTGCATTTCCTTCACCTTCTGATTTCCCCATCTTTCCTGAACCATCAAGCCCTGGAATCTTAACCAGCGCCTGTCCGAAATTATATGCCTGCGGAATAGGAAAATAATCAACACCATATATCCTGTTAAACCTCCTGGCGAATGTTCTCATCATTTCCAGGTTTTGTTCCTGGTCTTTACCCACAGGTACTTTTGCTGCTTTATGAATAATAACATCAGCAGCCATTAAGATTGGATATGTAAGCAATCCCGCATTTACATTCTCAGGTTGTTTTCTTACTTTTTCTTTAAAGGAAGTGCATCGCTCAAGTTCGCCCAGGTAAGCATTCATACTCAACAAAAGGTAGAGTTCAGGGATTTCCGGAACATCACTCTGAATATAAATAATTGCCTTCTCAGGATCCAGTCCGCATGCAAGATATTCTGCAAGAACATGGCGCACGTTTCCATGCAGGTCTTCTGGTGTAGGATGCGTTGTTAATGAATGATAATCAGCGATGAAGAAATAACAATTATTTTCTTCCTGCATTCTTACGAAGTTCTTGATAGCACCAAAATAGTTGCCAAGATGCAGGTTACCTGTTGGTCTTATTCCACTTACTACTGTTTCCATGTTGCGAAATTAAAAAAACTTACTGAGAATATATAAACAAATTGTTAATGCAAAAAATGTTCTCTAATGCGGTTGTGACTTTAAAAAGGGTTTAGGAACGAGGCTTGCACAGAATTATAGACCAAGAGTTTACTTTTGTAAATGACTGGGATTTAATTCAAGCGTAACGAAGTTCATGAAGCATTTTTAATGACACAATTACATTTTCAGTTCGTCATTATTCTTATTAAAAAAATGATATTCCAAAAAATGATAGGAATTGTTTGGTTTGAGTTGTATCCACCTGTTGTATTTAAAATACCATTTCATCTGCCATGAATTAACTCCTTTCGTAAGATATGCATATAAGTAAGGATGCATCTCAATTTTTAGGAATTTTTCATTCTGGTCTTTAAGCAGATACTGAATGTTATTTTCAATTTCATCAGTGAGGATGATACTTGGTTTGGTTTTTCCTGTTCCTTCACAAACAGGGCATTGTTCCAGGATTTCCACAGTCATCTCAGGTCTAACCCTTTGTCGGGTTATCTGAACCAATCCAAATTTACTAGGAGGAAGTATGGTATGTTTTGCCCTGTCGTTCGACATCACATCCTTTAATTTCTGATAAAGTATTCTGCGGTTTTTACCTTCCGTCATATCGATAAAGTCAATAACGATAATCCCACCCATATCTCTTAATCTCAGCTGCCTGGCAATCTCTTCAGCAGCTTCAATGTTTACCTGAAGGGCATTCTCTTCCTGGGTATTTTCTTTTTTAACCCTGTGGCCGCTGTTAACATCAATAACATGAAGAGCCTCAGTATGTTCTATAATAAGGTAAACACCACTTTTAATAGTAACAGCTTTTCCAAAGGAGCTTTTAATTTGCTTGTCTACCCCAAGGTGTTCGAAGATAGGAACCTTGCCTTTATAATGTTTTACAATGTCGTCCTGCTCAGGAGCAATTTGTTGTACCAGTGATTTTAAATCTTCATAAACAACTGAATCATTAACAGTAATGCTGTTAAATGTATCATTGAGTACATCACGTATAAGTGCAGATGTTCTATCAAGTTCGCTGGCAATTTTTTGAGGTGCTTTTGCATCTTTTAATTTCCTGATAAGTGCTTTCCATCTGTTTAGCTGGGTTTTAAGGTCTGCGTCAAGCTCAGCAACCTTTTTGTTTTCAGCCACAGTTCTGATAATTACTCCAAAATTATTTGGCTTAATACTTTGTATAAGTCGTTTTAAGCGGTTTCTTTCTTCAGGACTTTTAACTTTCTGGGAGATGGATATACGATTGGAAAATGGCACCAGTACAAGAAACCTTCCTGCAAAAGAAAGCTCCGATGATAATCGTGGGCCTTTGGTAGAGATAGGCTCTTTAGCAATTTGAACCAGCACCTGCTGGTTTGATTTCAGAACCTGGGTGATCTTTCCGGTTTTATCAATATCTCTGTCGAGATTAAAATTGTTCAGGCTAGGTATTGAAGTTTTGCCTGACTGGCCTATTTTGGAATATTTATTAAGTGATCTTACCTGTGGACCAAGGTCGAGATAATGCAGAAATGCATCTTTTTCGTAGCCAACATCAATAAATGCAGCATTTAATCCGGGCATGATCTTTTTTACCCTACCCAGAAAAATGTCACCAACAGCATACTCGTTATCGTAATTCTCCTTATGTAATTCCACAAGGGATTTATCTTCAAGTAATGCGATGTTAACCTCGTTAGGGTTAGAATCAATAATCAGTTCTTTGTTCACGATACATATTTTTATACAATAATGTACAGAAACAAAACAGTTGCCAATGAAGCAATGTCAAATACTTGTTGCCAGAACGCAATAGGAAAGAAAACAATTGCATAATGTGTTTCACATCATGCAATTGTAATTATTTTTTCTTGTGCCTGTTCTTCCTCAAGCGTTTTTTACGCTTGTGGGTCGCCATCTTATGTCTTTTTCTTTTTTTCCCGCTAGGCATAATTTAAAGAATTAGAATAAATAACTATTTTACGTTTGCTTTTACTTCGTTGACAAAAGTTTTAGCAGGTTTGAAAGCTGGTATATTATGAGCAGGAATGATAATAGTTGTGTTCTTTGATATGTTCCTTCCGGTTTTTTGTGCTCTTTCTTTAATAGTAAAGCTTCCAAATCCTCTTAAATAAACATTTTCTCCGTTTACAAGAGAACCTTTAACTGCGTCCATAAAAGCTTCAACGGTTGCCTGTACAGCTACCTTTTCAATTCCTGTTTTGTTAGCTATTTCTGCTACAATTTCTGCTTTTGTCATGATGAATATTTTTTATAATTTTAAATTAGATTCTTAACATGGGTTGCAAAGATATAAATTTTTTATTTTCAAAAACTTATTTGATATTTTTTTTTAACCTAATTAGCTCAAAATAAATATATTTATTGAAAATCTTCAGTACAAAATTGATAAAATGGTATAATTCCAAAAAGAGAGATCTTCCCTGGAGAAAGACAAGAGATCCTTATAAAATCTGGATTTCTGAGATCATACTTCAGCAGACAAGGGTGAGCCAGGGATTGGATTATTATAACAGCTTCATTGAGAAATTTCCAGATGTTGCATCACTTGCAAAAAGCAGCCAGGAAGAGGTTTTGTTATCATGGCAGGGATTAGGATATTATTCAAGGGCAAGAAATTTGCACCAGGCATCTAAACAGATTGTAAGTGATTTCGATGGGAAATTCCCTCATACTTTTTCTGAGATCATCTCTTTAAAAGGTGTGGGTGATTATACAGCCAGTGCCATTGCTTCTTTTGCCTTTGAACTGGTATATCCAGTTATCGATGGCAATGTGCTTCGGTTTATCAGCAGGTATAAAGGCATTAAAGATCCTATAAATATTGCCGGAACAAAGGGTATTATAAAATCATTCCTGCAGGAACAGATAAAAAATGCCAATCCTGCAACTTTCAATCAGGCATTAATGGAATTTGGTGCTTTACAATGTATACCCCGGAATCCTGATTGCTCAGAATGTCCTTTTCATACCAAATGCATTGCCTGCAAGTATGACCTTATTGCTTCCATACCCAATAAAGATTATAAAATAGCCATTAAAAACAGATATTTCAACTACATTCTGGCAATCTATAAATATAAAGGGCAGTACTATACTTTTTTAAATCAAAGGCACTCAAAAGATATCTGGCAGGGATTGCATGAGTTTATACTTAACGAAAGTGATCATTTGTTTACATTAAAAGAAGTTTACGATCTGATGGATGAGTTGAATGTTAATATAATTAAGAGTATAAGCTCCGGTCTTATAGTGCATAAACTTAGCCACAGGAATATCAAATCAAATTTTTTTGTACTGATTTTAGAAGGTGAAGTTGATTTTTCAGGACATTTTTCAACAAAATTCAGCAATCTCTCTTGTTTTGCATTTCCCCGTCTGATCAGCAAATTCCTGACTGATTACGAAGAACAAATTAAAAAACTTTTTGATTAAAGGGAACAAAACACCTGAAATGGTATTAAATAGGTGAGAATGTTAAAAACTTCAAACGTAAAACATTCTTTATTTGATTAATTTTGTAATAATATTAAAATTTTAGAATTATGGCAGGAGTAAATAAAGTGATTTTGATTGGTAATCTGGGGAAAGACCCTGAAGTTAGAACTCTGGAAAGCGGAGCAAAAGTTGCGAATTTTTCATTAGCAACCACCGAATCATATCGGAATAAAAATGGTGAAAAAGTAGATGTAACAGAATGGCACAATATTGTACTTTGGAGAGGCCTTGCAGATGTTGCAGATAATTACCTCAAAAAAGGAAACCAGGTATATGTTGAAGGCAAGATCAGAACCCGCTCATGGGATGATAAAGATGGGAATAAAAGATATACCACTGAAATACTGGGTGATAACATGACAATGCTGGGAGGCAGAGGACAAGCAGGACAAAGTAATGTTCCTAATGGCCAATCCAAAGCAGCAGAGCCTGATCCTGAAATTCCTGCACCTGATGGCGTTGAAGATGATCTTCCATTCTAGTACTTTGTAAAAATATCTTTTACAGGCATTTAACTTGAATGTTAATTGAGGTTATCATAAAATTTGTAAATTTGCAGATATTATTTAACGAGTAATCTTTTGGAAGATCCGGATATCGTTTCTCTTTGCTTAAATGCATGTATGTTTATTATACATGCATTCGTGCAACCATTTACATTTCAGGTATTATTTAGCTTGTTTATTATGGTGTTATTGTTGTATTTTTCAGCAATGATATCAGGCTCTGAAATTGCCTTTTTTTCATTGAGACCGAATAATCTGCAGGAGATCAGGGAAAGCAAGGCAAGAAAATGCAAAATAATTTTGCAATTATTGGAAAAACCAAAGAATTTACTGGCCACCATTTTAATTGCCAATAACTTTGTAAATGTTGCTATTGTAATCCTGTCGACATATATTACAAAAGAACTTTATGATCTTTCAATAAATGCTATACTGGCATTTCTGATCCAGGTTGTTATAATAACTGCGATTATATTATTATTTGGTGAGACCATTCCTAAAATGTATGCGACAAAAAATCCACTTTCATTTGCGAAAATGATGGCCAGGATACTTAAATTTCTGTTGTGGTTCCTAAGCCCACTTACTAAATTACTGGTAAGGTCAACAGATATTTTCGATAAACGACTTGCCAAAAAGTACCAGGCTATTACCATGAGTGATCTTTCTGATGCTATTGAGATCACAAGCGATGAGACCACTCCTGAAGAAGAGAGAAAAATTCTAAAGGGCATCGTTAAATTTGGGGATATTGAAGTTAAGGAAATAATGAAATCAAGAGTGGATGTAATTGCCATTGAACAACAAATACAGTTTGATGACCTTCTGAAGATCATTATTGAATCAGGATATTCAAGAATACCGGTTTATAAGGATTCATTTGACGAGATCCTTGGAATATTATATGTTAAAGATCTATTGCCACATCTGAATAAAGGAAATGATTTTAAATGGGATAAATTGATCAGAGATGCTTTCTTTGTTCCTGAAAATAAAAAAATCAATGACCTGCTGAAGGAGTTCCAGGAAACAAAGATCCATATGGCAGTTGTTGTTGATGAATATGGCGGAACATCTGGTATCGTTACTCTTGAAGATATTATCGAAGAAATTGTGGGAGAGATTTCTGATGAGTTCGATACTAATGAGGATGAAATTGAGTTTGCTCGTTTAGATGATCATAATTACATCTTTGAAGGTAAGACATCAATAAACGATTTTTGTAAAATAATTGGCATAGATGATGATATCTTCGATAAGGTGAAAGGGGAGTCTGATACACTGGCAGGACTAATACTTGAGATGGAAGGGAAGATTCCAGGGAAAGACCACCTGATACACTTTGATGATTTCGATTTTAAAATTATTGCAGCCGATGAAAGAAGGATACAGAAGATTAAAGTTACAATAAATGAGAATTCCTGAAAAATCCATACTCATAATTCAAAGCATTGTTTTGTTTTTATTCCTGCTTACAGCCTGTGGCGAGAATACTGTCCCAAAACCAAGAGGGTATTTCAGGCTGGCAATGCCAGAAAGAGATTATGTAAGCTTTGATACAAGCTTTCCCTATATATTTGAATATCCTGCTTACTCAAATATTAGCAGTGATCCCTATTCTGTTAACGAACCTTACTGGATTAATATTAATTTCCCACAGTTTAAAGGTACACTGCATATAAGTTATAAAACGGTTAATGATACTAATCTTGCAGGATTTCTTGAAGACTCAAGGAAATTCGTTGTGAAACATATACCTAAAGCTTCTGCTATACACGATAGCCTGATTCTCGACAGGGATAGAAATGTTTATGGGATGATATATGAAATACAGGGTTCAGCCGCAGCTTCACCTTTTCAGTTTTTTATAACCGATAGTACTGATCATTTTGTCAGAGGTGCATTGTATTTTAATGTTGTTCCCAATAACGATTCATTGCTTCCTGTTATTCAATTCCTGAAGAAGGATATACATCATATAATTAAATCCTTTAACTGGAAGGAATAGATTCTCTACCAATCGATTATGAGATGCAACGATTTATAATGCAGCCACCTACCCACCCAAATCATCAATAAGGAATATGGAATAGGCAATCAATCTTGTAATTCCTGTCTTATTCTTAAAATTTTTTTATTACTTTTGAAACTTCAAATTTCAAGCCGATGTAAAATAATTTGTTGTCTTTAATCAGAAAGGGGGATATTATGATTAATACTATTAAAATAGGAACGCTCAGGTGGCATCATATTCTTAGTCCCTCGGAAGACGACCTTAAGTTTCTCGTAGATAATTTCTATTTCCACCCTCTAGATATTGAAGATTGCAGAAGTAAGATCAATCAAAGGCCTAAGATCGACATCTATGATGATTATTACTTTCTCATCCTGCATTTCCCTTCTTTTGATGATTCCGGAAAGTTTATCAGGACAAGGGAGGTGAAGATTTTCTGGGGTGAGGATTTTATAATTACAATTGGTAGTTCACACTGGGTGGTTACTGATACCTTTTTCAAAACAAAAGAGAAAATTGAAAATAAAGAAGAATTTGAATTTGGTACCAGTGATAAACTTTTGTATTACATCATGGAACAATTGATGAGAGAAACTCTTGTTTTGATGCGTAAAGTCGGACAGGATGTTGAATTTCTTAATGGGCAGCTTTTTAATAAGAGGGCAGTTACCATTATTGAAAGGATCTCAATAACCCGGAAAAATATTATTCTTCTTAATACGATATTCAAACCACAAATATCCCTTTTCCACAACTTTGAATCAGGGAAGATTGAAGGTTATGCTGAAAATATGGAAGACTACTGGGGTAATATTCTTGACTACTTTCAGCGAATGTGGGATATGATCGAGGATTACCAGGAGTTGATTGAAGGATTATCAAAAACCTTCGATAGTTTACAGGCAACCAAGATCAATGAGATCATGAAGGTTCTTACCTTCTTCTCAACAATTTTGCTTCCACTAACCTTTGTCACTGGTTTGTATGGGATGAATGTGGGCCTACCATTACAAAATGACCCAAATTCCTTCTTTGTCATCATGGGTCTTATGATACTGATTGTGGTAATAATGGTGTTCTATTTCAAACGAAAAAAGTGGATGTAGTGGCTTTAATAATGCGTCAATAACGTCCTTATGCTTGTATTTTAATCAGTCATTTACAAAAGTAAATTCCTGATTAAAATACTTCGCAAGCCTTGACCTTGACACCTTATTAGAAGCCACTATTTGTTCGGTTTAGGATGTTTAGCTGGCGCGGACATGCTGTCCGTGCCCATCAATAGTTTCAATTAAGCACGGACTACAAGTCCGCGCTAGCAGACATATTTAAGATTTCATATTCCGTATTCCTTGATTTATTTGCAGGTATAGTTGGCGGTTTTGCACCAAATCAGAAATATGGAATCAGCCATATGGAATTAATTAGGTTTCTTCTTCAGGATATTAAACTGTGTTTTAATTGACTCTTTATGAATCTGCTCCATAATTTTAAATATAAATTCTTTGTCTAATCCAAATTCTTCGCAAAGCTTATATCGGCTTTCTAGAATTTCATTCCATCTTTTTAATTGAAGGGCCGACATATTCAATTTCTTTTTTATAACTGCGAAATCCTTAGAAAGTTCCATCCTTTTTGAAATGATCTTCAGAAGCTCCACATCAAGCCTGTCAACATTGTCTCTTAATTCCTGGAGTTTGCTTTCAGCCTCATAGCTTGTTGATGAAGTCATGAATTCAAGACTTTTCAATAGTTCTTTGAGTTCTGCAGGTGATAACTGCTGGGCTATATCGGTAAGTGCATTTTCAGGATCAATATGCGATTCTATCATTAAACCTTCTATGCCCAGGTTAAATGCTTTCTGCGATATTTCTTTGATATATTCTTTCCTGCCTGCAATATGACTGGGATCACAAACTAGTGGGATATCCGGAAATAACCTTTTCAGCTCAATGGGTATTTCCCATAAAGGATCGTTTCTGAATCTTTTAACAGAAATGCAATTAAACCCTCTGTGAACGGCAATGATCTTTTGTATTCCAGATAAATTGATTCTTTCAATGGCTCCAAACCATAAGTTTAAATCAGGGCTGACAGGATTTTTTATCATCACAGGTATGTTGACTTTTCTGAGCTCGTTGGCAATTTCCTGTACTGAAAAAGGATTGACAACTGTTCTGGCTCCAATCCATATCATATCAATATCATTTGCTAAGCACTCTTTTACATGCTCGGCTGTAGCCACTTCAACAGCAATTTTTAATCCTGTTTCTGATTTTACTTTGTTTAGCCATTTAAAAGCAATTGAACCTGCTCCTTCAAAAGTTCCGGGTCGCGTACGGGGTTTCCATATACCGGAACGAAACACCTTTACAGATTTGTTCTTACTTAATTCTATTGCTGTATCTAAAAGTTGTTTTTCGGATTCAGCACTGCACGGGCCGCTTATTATTAATGGAAGTTTTTCTGGCCACCATTCGCTAATGGGTAATATGTTAAGTTTCAATTTCATTGCTGATGCCAAAATTAGCAAAGAATTGAGTAATACCAATTAATTTTCAATGGAAG
>CAZDWF010000051.1:0-23879 GCA_964508895.1 uncultured Bacteroidales bacterium | reverse complement strand
CAGACCCGTTGAAAGTTAATTGCTCTTCGGCACAAATGGTATCGTTGGGTGATATGGTAAAGTCTACAATTGGATTTTCATTGACAGTAAGCGGGTATGAGATGGAATCAATACATCCATTGACATTAGTAACAGTTAGTTTTACATTGTAAGTACCATCCTGGGAAAATGCATGAGTAACATTTTGTCCTGAAGAGGTATTGCCATCATCAAAATCCCATTGCCATATACTTATTGGAGTTGTACTTGTTCCATCAAAAGCAATTGTTTCAGCAACACAGATAGAATCATAAGGTGTTCTTGTGAAGTCAGGGACAGGAAGTGTATCCACGGTAAGCACCATAAAAGATGTGTCATTTAAGCAAGTTCCCAGTGCGTGGGCTACCATATACAAAGAAACAGGTCCCATTTCACCCGGGCCTGTGTTATACACCGGAACTACAACGTTTGGATCGTCAAAAAAGCCGGTTCCTCCATACCATTCGATAAAATCATAATCTAAAGCGGCAGGTGGCGTTGTTGAGGTAGTAAAATCAAATGAAAAAGTTGAACATACCGATTCATCAGTACCTGCATCAACAACTGGTTCAGGATGAACAATGATCTGGTGTATGGCTGATTCAGAGCAAACAGATAAAACCACATCAAAGGTATCAGCTATTGTATAAATATGCCATACATTTTTGCCCTGTTCTCCGTTACCATCACCGAAATCATAATTCCAGTCTGTAAAAGTAGCATCACCAATACCCCAGAAGAAAACTGTATCACCAACACATGTGGGATTAAAGTCCATGGAGAAATCAGGATTCACCACAGTAACTGTTCTTTCGTATTCAACGGTGTCGATACAACCAAATTGATTTTCAATAATTAAAGAGACAAGGTAAGTTCCTGCAATTGTATAAGCATGTTGAACATTTTGGCCGTTATCTGTAAATCCATCGCCAAAATCCCAATCCCAGTTAATAATATCACAGTTACTGCTTCCATAAAAATTAACCAGCTCGGCAACACAGCAGGTATCTATCGGCTGAGAGGTAAAGTCACCTTCAGGGACAGTATCAACAGTTAATGTCATATACGATGTATCATTACCACAAAGAGGGTTTCCATAGACGATCATATTGAGTTGAACAGGGCCAAGCTCATTAACATCAGAGTTATAAATCGGAAATAATACTGTGGAGTCATCGAAATATCCAGCTCCGCCATACCATTTTATTGAATCAGCATTGGCTGCAAAAGGAAGGCTTGTGGAAGTAGAGAAATCAAAAACATCACCCTGGCATATACTTTCGTCAGAGCCTGCGTTGGCTTCAGCAGCATAAAAAACAGTTAGGAAAACCGTGTCAGTACCAATGCATCCAAAATTATTTACATCACAATAATATTCCCCCTGTGTATTCGGATATATTATCTGTGTATGCACACCTGTATTCCAGTTATACGATTGGTATCCGGCGCCAGCATCAAATACTGCAGTATTGCCCCCAAAATTACATATAGTAGTGTCAGCACCCAGGTCAATAACAGGAGTCTGATTTATTGTCACGTCTAATCTTGCGGTATCGCCGGGATCCGGACAGTTTGCATTTGAACCCCAAACCTCAACTCTTCCCGATGTGGCATTTGGACCGAATTCAATATTTATAAAATTATCAGAAGGATTGCTGTGAATAATATTAAAATCTGTTCCTGTATAATTCCAGTAATAGGTATCAGTATTTGGCTCAGGGTCAACAGAAAAAAATCTTGTATCGCCTGTACAGTGGTTTTGAGGGGGTGTTTGAACAAAGGTCATTAATTGCGAACCTCTTTCCTGAACAATAGTAACAGGCAAAGTACTTGTAGCGGCAGAATACCACCAGGTGTTTATTGTATGGAGGTCACCAAAAGGGTCAAACCAGTTATGACAACCCGCGTTAGGTGGCACACTATTACATCCTGTAAAATTTGTACCTCCACCCGGGATATTTGTATCATCCCAATATACAAGCGGCGTCGGACCTGTAGGAGAAACAAGCTCTATCCTGAAGCCATTTGCATTTTCTTCAATGTCATATAGGGGAAGATTGGTTAAACCATTAATGAATGTAACTGTAAAAGACATATTGACATTATTCGGAACGGGTATTCCGGCTCCGTCCAAACCATCCCAAAGAATGAGATTTTCACCTGCAACAACTGAACTTGTTAAGGTTCTATTGGCATAAGGCGGATCGATTACAAGCTCCAGACCTACATTCCCACTCCTGTCTACATTCACATGAAATAATATTGTACCATTACAACTTGCAAAGCCCCAGGGATCTGGCGGAACGATCAAGCCAAGAGTTGGTGCTGTTGGAAAAAGATTGGAATCAGGTTCGTTAACAAAAATTCTATATTCAGGAACATAAGCCTGTGTATTTGCTTGTGACATTCTATCAATTGCAAAATTACCGGTATTGGAACAGCCAAAAGAGTTACAGAACATTATCCAGGCCCTGCCTTCCATGTCATCATATTCTACAGAAGTAACCACGCTATCAGTGGAGTAGACGTAAAAAGTAGATGAATTTTTTCTCCAGTTAGGCCATTGATAACCATCGTAGAACTGCCATTCTTTTGCATGAAGTCTTCCCTTTTTAACTTCTGAGGTTGAATTATCATAAACAGTGATATCAAAGAGATCAATATACCAGGCACCTGAATTTGTTGTTCCAGAGCTACTGTTCACCCTGTCAAATTCAATATAATATGATCCGGGAGCAGGTGGAGTGAATAATATTGCATCATAGCCTCCAGCCCCTACTACCTGGAAAGGGCCGAGCCTGGCTTCACCAATATTAGTGATATATCCTGTACCGGAGGTAGGAAGATCATTCTCACCAAAAACAACTGTGCCAAGACTATTTTTTATCCTGTATACAATTTTCGTCCCAGATTGGTCAGGGTCTCCATTAAAGCCCATGTACACTACTTCATTGGCATTAGCTACTTCAAAATAGAGTCTGTCTTCTTCATTACAATCATAAATTGCAAATTGGGTCCGGAATCCTGATCCGCCACCACCACATTGGTTGAAAAAATCATTACATAAATATAGCTTGGTTTCGTTATCTGGTTTATCAACCCAGATCTCATTAGATCCTTCAGGAAATATCAGATTTATAGGACCAAGAAACAGCACTAAAATCAATAAGGTTTTCTTCAGCGCCTTAAACGCTGAAATACTGTTAGTTAAACTGAATGGCATTCTTAGTAGTTTATGTTTTATATTCAAAAATATAATTGTATAATATCTTTTTTATTTATATAATTATATGTTTTCCCAAATATAGACAAAAAGAGGCGGGAAATGGCTGCTTGTAAGGAGGTTTTTTTTGAGTAAATATTTGCGAGCGTATACTGGTCACTGGTTACTGGTTACTAAGCTCTAAAAGCCAGATTTAACTAACTTTGCTCAAATTTCACTCATGCAGGATAACAGAAAATTCAAGCAAAGGCAAGTACTCACAATATCCATAGCTCACCTGGTTCATGACATTTACTCTTCTTTCCTTGCTCCTATCCTACCCCTTTTAATTGCTAAGCTTGGAATTTCTTATTCCATGGTTGGTTTGCTATCAACAATACAAAGGGCTCCTGCTTTGTTAAATCCAATTGTAGGTTTGCTCGCCGACAAAATTGCTTTGAGGTATCTTGTTATTATTGCTCCTGCCATTACATCCATTTCAATGAGCTTGATCGGGTTGGCCGACAATGTGATCTTTCTATCTGTTCTTCTGCTCGTAATGGGCATAAGCAGCACCTTTTTTCATGTTCCTGCACCTGTTATGATAAAAAAAGTATCCGGAAATAAAGTTGGAAGAGGAATGGGATGGTTTATGTTCGGAGGAGAAATGGCAAGAACACTGGGGCCATTGGTGATACTGGGCGCTGTTTCCTTATGGGGATTGGAAGGTACTTACAAACTTATCCCTTTTGGATTGGCAGCTACCCTTTTACTTTACTTTGAATTCAAGAAGATCAGGATATCAGAAGATTATAAAACGAAAAAGAAAAGCAAGAGCATCGCAAAATCTATCAAGCCTTATATTCCTTTCTTCATTGCTCTTGCAGGATTCACTTTCTTCAGGGCGATCATAAAATCTGCATTAACAACCTTCCTTCCGACATACCTCAGCCTTCAGGGCGAAAGTCTTTGGATGGGCGGAATATCCTTATCAATCCTTGAATTGGCAGGAGCCGCAGGCACTTTGCTTGCTGGTGGTATCTCAGATAAGCTGGGAAGAAAGAAAACACTGTTGATAATCTCTATAATGACACCACTGTTAATGTTATTATTCCTGGTTTCTTCCAAATCATATTCCTTTATCATTCTGATCTTTATTGGTTTATTTATGTTTGGGAGTACTCCGATAATACTCGCTTTTATCCAGGATAAAGCAAAAGAACGCCCTGCCTTCATGAACAGCATTTACATGACCATCAGCTTTGGGCTTGGAGCACTGGGTGTGATAATTGTAGGTGCAATGAGCGATATTTTTAATATGGAGATCAGCTTCCAGGTATCTGCAGTTTTGTCGTTTGGAGCTATACCGTTTGTATTGATGCTGAAAGAGTAGATTAGATTATAGACTTTAGATCATAGGCTTTTGGTTTTGGAGTTCCATTCCTTATTGACCTTTAGTTTCAACCTGAGTACTACAACTTGAGTCTTGTATCTTTTTACTATTTTTACATTATGAATCCAGAAACCCTCACAACCAACCGCAAAGCCCTCCAGATCAATCTCGATTCATCTATTTATGGATCTTTTGCTGAGATTGGGGCAGGGCAGGAAGTTGCCAGGCATTTCTTCCAGGCTGGTGCTGCTTCAGGGACTGTGGCAAAAACAATTTCGGCTTATGATAAGTCGTTCAGCGATTGGCTGTATAACAATAATAAGCCAGGGAGATATGTTTCTGAAGGACGGCTAAATAAAATGCTCGAAAGAGAGTTTCAGGAAATCAACAATCTGCTTAAGGAAAGAAAAGATGAAAATACCAGGTATTTTTCATTTGCCAATACTGTTACAACCGTAAACTTCAGCAAGGACAATTATAGCCATGGATGGCTGGGAATATATTTTCAACTGAATCCGGGAAGTGAATCAAACAAAGTCGTATTGCATGTTAACTTACTGGAGAATGATGCGTTGCTGCAACAACAAACCCTGGGAATACTGGGAGTTAATCTTATTTGGGCATGTTATAAAAAGTATGACAGGCCTAATGATTTTATTAAATCTTTAATGGACAATCTTTCATCTGACAGACTGGAAATAAGCATGCTAAGAATGAGTGGGCCGGATCTTAATTACGTTGACAACAGATTATTAAGTGTTCAGCTTGTGAAAAATGGTATGACAAGTGCAACAATCTTCGACAGAAACGGAGATGTTCAGCAACCAGCAGATATGCTTTACAAAAAGAACGTTCTTGCTTTCAGGGGAAGCTTCAGGCCTATTACTTATGTTGGCTTTGATATGTTAAAGACAAGCTACAGGATGTTTAAGAAAGATAAGAATTACGACAGGGATAACACCATTTCATTATGCGAAATGACTCTTAACAATCTCCTTGAAAAAGGGAATCTGGATGAGAGAGATTTCCTGGCAAGAGTTGATCTGTTGAATGGAATGGGACAAAATGTGATGATCAGCAATTTCAGAGAATACTTTAAGCTTGTTTCGTATTTCTCACAATTCAAATACAGAAAACTCAGAATAGTGATCGGTGTACCCACATTCCTGAATGTCCTGGATGAAAAATATTACCAAAAGCTTAAGGGGGGAATACTTGAAGCACTGGGGAAATTATTTCCTGAAAATATGAAGCTATATGTTTACCCAACCATTGCATCTGTAAATATTGAAACACACAATTCTGACGACATGCTTCTTACCTCAAAAAACATACAGCTTCCTGAAGATATTAATTTATTATATCAGTATCTATTAAAGAACAAAAAGATAGTTGATATTAAAGATGTGAAAAAAGAATGGCTTTATATAAATTCAGCAAATGTTTTAAACATGATAAAAAACAATAAGCCAGGATGGGGAAAAATGGTTCCCAAATATATTGAGAAGGGCATTAAGGAAAAAGGATTATTTGGTTTTCAGGATGAGCACATTAAGCAATAAGAATGCAACACACACCACTCGCAGAACAATTAAGGCCTGAGATCCTTGATGATTATATCGGACAGGATCATCTTCTTGGCAAGGATGCCATATTAAGAAAAGTAATTGATGCCGGAAACATACCATCTATGATACTCTGGGGACCTCCCGGAGTTGGGAAAACCACTCTTGCCCATATTATCTCGCAAAAGCTGAACAGGCCATTCTATACTTTGAGTGCAATTTCCAGCGGGGTTAAGGATGTGAGAGAAGTCATACAAAAAGCCAGGTACGGAGCCCTTCCCTCAATATTATTCATTGATGAGATCCACAGGTTCAGCAAATCACAGCAGGACTCCTTACTTGGAGCTGTTGAAAAAGGAATAGTCACACTCATTGGTGCTACAACAGAAAATCCTTCTTTTGAGGTAATATCCCCACTCCTATCACGATGTCATGTATACATATTAAAAGAATTCAGTAAGGAAGAATTACAGATTTTTATCGGAAAAGCCAAAGAACATCTTGAAAAGCAATGGAAGAAAAAAATCAATATAAAAGAAGATGAAGCCCTGATAAGAGTTTCGGGAGGTGATGCCCGCAAACTTCTAAATGCTATTGAGCTGGTGGTTAAATCTCTTGAAGGTAAAAAAACGATCAATATCACAAATAAAGTGGTCCTTGACACCATACAGCAGAACCTTTCCCTTTATGATAAAAATGGTGAACAACACTATGATATAATTTCAGCTTTTATTAAATCTATAAGAGGCAGTGACCCCAATGCAGCAGTTTACTGGCTTGCCAGGATGATTGATGCGGGTGAAGATCCGAAATTTATTGCACGACGCTTATTGATACTTGCCTCTGAAGATATCGGTAACTCAAACCCTAATGCCCTTTTACTTGCGGAGGCTTGTTTTAATGCTGTCACCCAGATTGGTTACCCTGAATGCAGGATCATTTTATCTCAAACAGCTATTTACCTGGCCACATCTGATAAAAGCAATTCATCATATATGGCTATAGATGATGCCCTGGCAGAAGTGAAAAAATCAGGAAGTCTTGCCGTACCATTACAAATCAGGAATGCACCCACAAAACTCATGAAGGATATCGGCTATGGAAAAGACTATAAATATGCCCATAGCTATGAAGACAATTTTGTCGAAATGGACTTCCTTCCTGAAGAACTAAAAGGGAAAAAATTCTATGAACCGGGAAACAATAAGAGAGAGAACAGCGTTAGAGAATGGCTGAAAAGTTTGTGGAAAGGAAAGTATGGGTATTAGATCATAGATCATAGACTTTAGATCATAGATCATAGATCATAGACTTTAGATCATAGATATTAGATCATAGATTATAGATTATAGATTATAGACTTTAGATCATTGCGCATCGAACATTATCTATAGTCTATAGTCTAAAATCTATAGTCTAAAATCTAAAGTCTAAATATTATATTTGCATATTAATCAAACAACAATGAAAACAATCAACAATATCCCAAAATTAAAGCATCTTAGTTCAAATAGTTTTTTTCTTATTGCAGGACCTTGTGTTGTTGAAAGCAGGGACTTGTGTTTTGAAGTTGCAGGCAAGGTAAAAGAGATATCAGACAAGCTAAGTATCCCATTCATCTTTAAAGCATCCTATAAAAAAGCCAATCGTTCACGGCTTGATTCGTTTACAGGTATCGGTGACATCAAAGCACTTGAGATTATACAGGAAATTGGCGAGGAATTTAATATTCCAACACTTACCGACATTCACAATGAGCAGGAAGCCATAATTGCATCGGCTTATGTTGATATATTACAGATCCCTGCATTCCTTTGCAGGCAAACGGACTTATTGATAGCTGCTGCAAGAACCAATAAGCATATAAACATTAAAAAAGGACAATTTATTTCTGGTGAAGCTATGAAAAATGCTGTTGACAAAGTAGCCAGCACAGGAAACAAGAATATCATACTCACCGAGAGAGGTTCAACTTTCGGATACCATGATCTTGTTGTTGATTTCAGAAATATTCCTGTAATGAAGCAATTTGATGTACCGGTTGTGTTGGATATAACGCATTCACTGCAGCAGCCAAATCAGGCAGAAGGCATTTCGGGTGGCTTGCCACATTTAATTGAAACAATTGCAAAAGCCGGCATAGCTGCAGATGCCGATGGCATATTCATTGAAGCACACCCTGATCCATCCAATGCCTTATCTGATGGTTCGAATATGCTTAAACTATCATTACTTGAAGGCTTAATGGAAAAACTCTGTAAGATCAGGAAAGCTATTACTGATTAATATTTTAATGCAGCACTTCTGATATTTCCTGTTTCAGGATAAATTGATATATTTTCTGCAGAAAAAGGAGCACCGACAATAACTCCAAACTGAGGGATCAGAGTCTGTAATAAGTCAGCAGACTTTTGATTGTATCTTATTGATATAGATGAATATTCCGGAATCCTGTAATATAATCCTTTAAGTCCTACCGCAGTATTCTCACTATAATTATCCTTGATTGGCGTCGTGTTCCCTGTAACGGTAAACCTCAAAAAAACATCATCCCCTTCAGTTTGTTGATCCACACCTGCTTTTGAAGAAAACTTAATGACCGGGATCCATTTATCATAATCACCGGAATTAGGGATAAATACACTTGAATAAGAATATTCTTCTTTGAAAACCTTCCCTCTGAATAGGTCCAGGTAATCATTCTCCATTCCATTTAATTTATCATACATGAATTTTAATGCTCCTTCACTGTATGCCACTTCCTGGTATCCTGTAATGAGATTATACTGGCTCTCCCTTAATTGTGTGATATGTGCAACAGCTTCCCCTGCTTTCATTACCGGATACTTTTCCATTGTAGTCTTTTTAAAAGTATATGTATCTATGCTTATAGTATCAATGGAAATTTTCTTTACAATGGTATCTATTTTATCATACAGATTATTATCAGCATAGTAATTAAAATATCTTTCAACTTCTTCTACACTAATTTCACTTTCCTGTTCCATCATTTCCGGGGATAAGGTGTGCATCTCCGGAAAATTTGATGATCCCACAAAAAATCCTTTGGCAGAAAAATTCATCTTCAGTTCATTATCATTTCTTGCCTCTTTCGAATCATATTCAACAAAATATATTTGTTCAGGATCCGGGAGGTAATAAGTTTCCAGGCTAAGTTCTTTTATTCTGTAATTAATTGAATTGGATGCAATAATATCTTCAAGCCCTAATAATTCATTGGCATAGTCAGAGTAAGGACCTTTGATCATAATGATTTTTTCATACTCAACATTCAGCTTAATGCCCATCCTGGGAAGAGAGTAGAAGAATCCATCTTTATTTCCATAATCGGAACCAGATGCAAGTTTACTCACATTTATTTGTGCAGAAATGAAAAATGGGAAAATAATCATTCCCATCAGGAATATATATTTTTTATGCATTTGCCTGAGTTTTATACAAAAATACAGAATAACTGTTATACAGGATTGGAGGCAATTTGTTACAATAAATGGTGATAGTGTTTTGTGATCCGTGAACAGAATTCTTTGTGTAACTCTACTTTGCAAACACTACGAACTAAGAACTAAGAACTAAGAACTACGAACTATTTTATAAACAACAGCTCACGATATTTCGGTAGTGGCCATTCTTCATCATCAACAAGTAACTCCAGGCGATCGACATGATAGCGAAGCTTCTCAAAGTATGGAAGCACATTGTTCTTATATGCAAAAGCTTTATCAACCATTAATTCCATACGATTTGCTTTCCTTCTCTCTTCTACCATCAAGTCAATATTCTCCTTAATTGTAGATATATGTTCAGAGATATCTTTAATTGTTTGTATCTGATTTTTAGAGAGCTTTATATACGTTTTAGCATCAAGTACATCTTTTAAGCCCTGCGTATTTTCAACCAGGAGGTTTTGATACCTGATCGCAGTGGGGATAATATGATTTTTTGCCAGATCCCCCATTACCCTGGCTTCTATCTGAACCTTTTTAACATAATTTTCAAGCATTATCTCATAGCGGGCATTTAACTCTCTACCTGTAAGCATATTGTTATCACTATATAATGCTTTGATCTTTTTTGTAGTCAATATACCCAGAGCATCGGGAGTTGTTCTCAGGTTAGGAAGCCCTCTTTTCTCCGCTTCATTAATCCAATCATCACTATAACTGTTACCTTCAAATCTGACTGCTTTTGATTCTTTGATGTATTTTTTCAATACACTTATAATAGCATCATTTTTACTTAATTTCTTTTTAATAAGCTTATCAACCTCCTTTTTAAATTCCTGGAGTTGATTCGAAACAATGAGGTTTAATGATGCCATGGCATTGGAACAGGTATCTGATGACCCAACGGCTCTGAATTCAAATTTATTTCCTGTAAAAGCGAAAGGAGAAGTCCTGTTTCTATCCGTATTATCAAGCAATATTTCAGGAACCTTTGGTATATTTAAACTCAGTTCTGATTTAGTTTCCGTGCTTATTTTATCAGAATTTTTCATATTCTCGATACGATCAAGAATGCCCGAAAGATAAGTTCCAATAAATACTGAAATAATAGCGGGGGGTGCTTCATTTGCTCCCAGTCTCAAGTCATTTGCTGCTGATGCAATACTTGACCTCAGCAAACCAGGATACGAATGAACTGCCTTAACAATATTTACTAAAAAGGTTAAGAATCTCAGATTCGTATTGGATGTTTTTCCAGGACAAAGAAGGTTTTCACCTGATTCACTGCTTAGAGACCAGTTATTGTGTTTTCCGGAACCATTAACCATGTCGTAAGGCTTTTCATGCAATAAAACAGTGAGGTCATGTTTCCGGGCAATTTTCTGCATAATATGCATTAAAAGCTGGTTATGATCTACTGCCCTGTTTACTTCTTCGTAAACCGGAGCACATTCAAACTGGTTAGGTGCAACTTCATTATGTCTTGTTTTAATAGGAATCCCCAGTCTGTGAGATTCGTATTCAAAATCCTTCATAAATTCAATAGCTCTTTCAGCTATGCTTCCAAAATAGTGATCTGAAAGTTGCTGATCCTTTGCAGAAGCATGTCCGTATACTGTCCTTCCTGTTAATACAAGATCAGGGCGCGCAAAATACAGGGCAGTATCAACCAGGAAATATTCCTGCTCCCATCCCAGGGTTACATATACTTTATTTATACTTTTATCAAATAGCTGACAAACTGCTGTTGCCGATTTATCAATAAGGGATATAGATTTTAAAAGAGGAGTTTTATAATCGAGGGCTTCCCCTGTATATGAAACAAATATTGTTGGTAAACAAAGGGTATTGTCAAGTATAAATGCAGGAGATGTCGGATCCCATGCTGTATATCCTCTTGCTTCAAAAGTATTCCTGATCCCGCCACTGGGAAAACTTGAAGCGTCAGGTTCCTGCTGTATCAACTCGCTGCCATGGAAATTTTCTATCGCTTTTCCACCTTCTGTTGGAACAATGAAGGCGTCATGTTTTTCAGCTGTTGATCCTGTTAGTGGATGAAACCAGTGAGTATAGTGTGTCGCTCCTTTAGTCATGGCCCATGCTTTTAAAGAAGAAGCTACCTGGTCAGATATCTGCCTGTCAATTTTTTCACCCAGATTTATTGCATTCATCACTTTTAAGTAAGCTTCCTGGGTAAGGTATTCCTTCATGGCTGCTTCATTAAATGTAAGCTCACCAAAATAATCTGAAATTCTTCCTGAAGGAGGTTTTACCTTTAAAGGCTTACGGGATATAGCCTTCGCTACAGCATTAAAACGGATATTCTCCATGACTATTCTTGATTTAATTATGGAAATAAAATTAATTAATATAAATTGTCAGATACTTTTCAGGACTTGCGAATTATTAACAATCCTGCAAAAGTTATCAGCCCATTTACAATTAACAATTCAAAACCAAAATTGTAACCGGAAAATAGAAATTCATCATAAATACTTATAATATAGCATATTACCGGGGAGATAACTGCAACTACCGGCACCCATTTGTCTTTTACCTGATACTTTGTAAACATTCCGAAGGCATATATTCCCAGCAAAGGACCGTAGGTATATCCGGCAATGGTGAATAATTTTGAAATAACGGATTGATCATTGATTGAACGAAAGACAATAATTACCATCAGCAGTACAAAAGCAACTCCAAAATGAATATAATACCGCATCCTGATCTTCTTGCTGTCATTCATCTTCCACTTCTGCATATTCAGGATGTCAATACTAAATGATGTAGTTAATGCAGTGAGTGCACTATCAGCGCTGGAATATGCAGCAGCTATCAAGCCAATGACAAATACAAGTCCGGCTGTGGCACCAAGATAATTTAATGCCACTGTAGGAAACAGATCGTCGGTCATTTGCGGACTTGCCATCCCGATTGACCCAATAAAGATATATAATGCGGCTCCCAGTATCAGAAAGATAAAATTCACCGGAACAAGTGAAATACTAAGCCAGTAGATATTCTTTTTTGCATCTTTCAGGTTCCTGCAACTTAAGCTTTTTTGCATCATATCCTGATCGAGGCCAGTCATCACAATTGCTATAAAAGCGCCTGCCAGAAAATCTTTCAGGAAGAAATGATTATGCTGCCAGTTGGTAAAAGTCAATTGAGAATAATCAGATTCTAATACCCTATCAAATAAAGTCCCCAGGGTAATATCCATTTTGCCTGCCATCAGTATCAGTGTAATGACAACAGCTAACAACATGAATGTGGTCTGCAGCATATCTGTCCATACAATTGTTTTTATCCCTCCCCTGAAAGTATACAACATTATCAGGCTAATGAACAAAAGAACCGTGAACCAGAACGGTATACCCCATTTATCAAAAACAAATAACTGTAGAATATTTACAACAAGGTACATCCTGAATGATGCTCCGATTATCCTGGAAACAAGAAAAAATGATGCCCCTGTTTTATAAGAAGCGGGTCCGAAACGTGAATCAAGATATGTATAGATAGATGTTAGCTTAAGGCGATAATAAAGAGGCAGTAACACATTGGCAATTACAAAATAGCCTATTAAATAACCAAACACGATTAGCATGTAGGAGAAATTGGTATTTCCAACATCTCCGGGAATAGAGATAAAGGTGACCCCTGAAAGGGATGCACCTATCATACCATAAGCTACAACAAACCATGGCGATTTTCTGTTTCCAATAAAAAAAGTATCATTATTCGATTTCCTGGAAGTGATCCAGCTTACAACAAATAAGAGTAAAGTATATATTAGAAAGCTTATAAGGATGGATACAGGACTCACTTCTGGATATTTTTATAATGAACCGGCAAATTCAATTAATGAACTGAAAGTATAATCCACCAAACTATCATCAGGATTTTCTTCCGGATCACCTTTAATAAAAACAGAGATCATATTTAGCTTTTTACCAAACTCCATATCTTTAACAGAATCTCCAACCATTATTGACTTTTGATAGTCTATTTCAGGAAATTTATTTTTCGCAAGTTCTGCCATTCCGGTATTTGGTTTTCTGCTCTGATGATTTTCTTCAGCCAGGGACTTACTAAAATATATTGCATTCAATCTACCTCCTGCCCTCTCTATCTCTCTGGTCATTTTATCATGAAGGGAAAACAATTGTTTTTCAGTCATTATCCCTTTACCTACCCCCTGTTGATTGGTTACAATTATAATCTTTCCGAAAATATCATCAAACAATCTGAGAGCCTCAGGAACTCCTTGAATGAACTCAAATTCACTCCAGGATTTAACATAATCTCCGGGCAATTTTTTATTAATCACTCCATCCCTGTCGAGGAAAAGAGTCCAGCTTTTATCAAATATTAAACTCTTTAAACTCATACTGTGCTTTTTTATAATCTTCGGGAATCCCAATATCGATAAAATATGCTGAACATCTTATTCCGTGCATGGGGTATTCTTTATAATACTTTTCCAGGAAGTCTTTCTCAAAAGAAAACTTTTCAGGAAGATCGAAGCTCAGGAAAAAAGCTTTATTCAAAAAGTAGAAGCCACCGTTTACAAATCCGGCTTCGATTTTTCCACGCTTTTCATAAAATCCTGTTATCCTGTGCAATTTATTAATTCTAACAGTGCCATATCTCGAAACATCTTCTTCAAATGACAGGTTGACAACCAGGTTAGATTCCTTAATTCTTTGGAAATCAACCATTTTATAAATATCCACCTCGTAATAGGTGTCGCCATTTACTACTATTGTCCTTAATCCATCTATCTGATCCAATGCTTTTTTTATGGCTCCTCCGGTTCCTAATGGTTTGTCTTCAATGCTATAAACAATATCAATACCTTTAAACTTATCTCCAAAATGATTTTGTATCATTTCGCTTTTATATCCCGCAGCTATCACAACCTTTCTCACCTGCCAGTTATATAAATAATCCAGCTGATATTCCAGGAATGGCTTTCCATTGATTTTTGCAAGAGCTTTTGGAACATCTCCTATTTCAGAGCGTATCCTGGTACCCAGTCCACCTGCCAATATAATTGCTTCTTTTACCAATTTGGGAACATTTGTTGTTCAATAATTTCACATATAATATGCCCGATCATTATATGGTTCTCCTGTATTCTTGGTGTTTTATCTGTAGGTACCTTAATAATAAAGTCGCACAATTTCGATAGTTTGCCTCCATTCACACCTGTCATCCCTACAACCTTAAGGCCTTTTTCTTTTGCCAATTCAGCAGCTTTAAGGATATTCTCAGAATTACCGGAGGTAGATAAACAAAACAAAACATCTCCTTCTTTTCCCCTGGCCTCAACAATCCTGGAATAGATCTCTGAATAATCATAATCATTAGCTACTGCGGTAAGATAAGATGTATTTACATGCAGGGCTTCTGCATCCAAAGGGGGTCGGTCATAATAAAACCTTCCCGATAGTTCAGCAGCAAGGTGCTGTGCATCAGCGGCACTTCCTCCATTTCCACAGAACAAAACCTTTTTATCTTCCTTAAAAGCAAACACACAATAGTTCGATATATTTTCGATTTCCTGGATCAGATTTTCATCTTTCAGGATTTTATGTTTCAAAGAGACAGACTCTTCAATTACTTTCTTTATCATTATAATTCATATTATTTAAAATACTCGAAGTAAACGATTTTATCAAGAGGCTTACGATCTTCAGTATGCCTGTTAGGCGCCTTGTTATCCAATGCATATCCAATCGATAATATTACTATTGGCTCAAGGTGATCAGGGAGGTTCACAACTTCAGCACATTTCTCTTTATCAAAGTTACAGATCCAGCAAGTTGCAAGACCATAATCTGTAGCAGCAAGGGTGATATGATCGGTAGCAATTGCTATATCAATATCACAGTGATCTTTTCCATCAGATCTTTTCCAGGATTGGCGGTGATCTCCACAAATAACGATAGCTGCCGGGGCAGTTTCAAACCAACTTCTGTCATAGATCCCAGCAAGCTTCCTTAAACTTTCCGGATCTGTAACAAGTATAAAAATCCAGGGTTGCTTGTTTGCAGCAGATGGGGCGATCCTTCCTGCATTAAGTACGGATAACAGCAGATCCCTATCCACTTTTTCAGGAGAATAACTCCTGGATGAAAATCTCTTTTTCGCTAAATCTATAAAATCCATATCAGGTATTTTGCTACAAAAATAAGATAATATGTCAAATATAATTGTTTTACCTTTGTGCTTAAGTCAGGAAAAATGAAAACACTTATCAGCTTTGCCATACGGAAGATACCCAGAAAACATCTGCAGAAATTCAGTCATATTGGTTTAAAGGTGATCAGTATTATCTACAGGGGAGATAATGTGGAATGTCCTGTATGCTCTTCGAAATTTAAAAAATTCCTTCCTTATGGCAGGTTCATTAGCAGGGAAAATGCCCTTTGTCCATCATGCTTATCCCTTGAACGACACCGTTTAATGTGGCTTTACTTAAAGAATAGATCAAACTTTTTCACTGACAAGCTGAAGGTGTTACACATAGCTCCTGAATATTGTTTTATTAAAAGGTTTAAGAAACTTTCTAATCTCAACTATTACTCTGCAGATATTGAATCTCCACTTGCAAGAGTAAAGCTTGATGTAATGGACATCCCATTTGATGATAAAAGTTTTGATGTTATTTTCTGTAATCATGTTATGGAACATGTTGATAACGACATCAAGGCCATGAAAGAGCTTCACCGTGTATTAAAATCCGGAGGGTGGGGAATTATTCAATCACCTATTAATATTAAGCGAGACAAAACCTACGAAGACAAAAATATTACTGATCCCCGCGAACGGGAGAAACATTTCGGACAGGATGACCACCAGAGAGAATACGGCCTGGATTATCCTGAAAGATTAACATCAGCAGGCTTTAAAGTTGATGTTGTGGATATGATCAGCGAGATGGATGCAGAGCTGGTAAAGAGATATGCGTTGTTGACATACAAGGAAATGACAGCGGAAGATATATTGTATGTAGTCCATAAAGAGTAGAAATAATTGTCAGTTGTCAATTTTCAATGTTGAATTGTAAATTTATTTTACATTTTCCATTAAATTAAAAATTATAAACTAAACATTGACAATCCTGCCTGCCGGCAGGCAGGTGACAATTTATATGGTCCAGCTCATCAAACCCGTCTTAGTAAATTCATACCGATGAGCAATACCACCAAATTTGGCAAGGGCATCTATCACCTTGTAGCGTTTATTATTCGGACAATAGAAGATCATAAAGCCACCTCCTCCGGCACCGGAGATCTTTCCTCCTGTGGCACCGTTGTTGATCGCGGTTTCGTAGATCTCATCGATTAATGAATTAGATATTCCCGGTGCAATTTTCTTTTTATTCTGCCATCCGAAATCGAGTATCTCTCCTATTTGATCCAGTTCGCCTTTCAGAATGGCATCTTTCATCATTACAGCTTGCTCTTTAAGTTTATGAGTGGCTTCCACACACTTCTCTTCCTTATTACAAATATTTTCAGATTGTTTTTCAATGATCACTGAAGAAAGACGGCTGGTCTTGGTATTATACAACAGCAAATTATGGGCCAGCTCATAGAGATATTGATTTCTGACCCTTAACGGATTAACTACCACCTTATCCTCCTTAAAAAACTCCATGAAATTTATTCCACCAAAAGTTGCTGCATACTGATCCTGCTTTCCTCCTGCCATATTCAGGTCTATTCTTTCTATTTCATAGGCAACCTTTGCCATATCATATTCGCCCAGCGGAATATTCAGCCATTCAGCGAAGGCTCCCAGGATTGTAACCACAAGTGTTGATGATGTACCAAGGCCTGATCCGGGAGGAGCATCGACATAAGTAGATAGCTCAAAAGCAAGCGGCTTATTAGTATAATCTTTTACTACCTTATTATATATTCCGATGGGGATATTCAGCATGCCATTCAGGGGAAGCTCCATCAGGGAATCAAATTCGTATTTTTCATCTTTGTCGATGGAATGCAGAATGATCTTATTATCGTTGTGGGGTTTTATTGTGGCATAAGCATACATGCTTATTGTAGCGTTCAGGATGGCTCCGCCATATATATCCGAATATGGGGCAACATCGGTACCGCCTCCGGCGAGGCCTAATCTCAAGGGTGCCTTACTCCTGATGATCATTTCTTCTGTTGGTTTAGTTCTAATACTAACGCATCAATTGCAGAAATCATGTTCTCCCATGAATATTTTTTCTTTTCAACTCTTACATTCTTTATGAATTCTTCCTCTCTTTTGTTCTCGAAAAAATCAATCACTGCATCTGCAACTTCTGTTCTATCAGGATCTACAACATATCCTGCAACATTATGAGGAACCATTTCCGGCAATGCCCCCACATTGGAAACAACCATAGGTTTATCGAAATGATAGGCAACCTGTGTCACACCGCTTTGAGTTGCATCTTTATAAGGTTGGACAACAAGATCACTGGCACAGAAATATTTATACACATCAGCATTGGGTATGAATTCATTTTTCATGATCACCAGATCGCTTATGTTATTTTTCTCAATAATATCAAAATATGGTTTTGAATCAGAATAAAATTCTCCTGCAACAATAAGTTTTACAGGAAAGTTTCGTATTCTTTTATCGGCAAGTGCTTCAAGCAAAATATCAAGTCCTTTATAATCTCTGATAAAACCAAAGAAAAGAAGGTATTTACTTCCCGGATCAAGTCCTAATGATGCTATCGCTTTATCTTTTTCAACAGCATCTCCAAAATTATCATACAGAGGGTGGGCGCAAAACTTCCTGGGTTTTTCAGTATCAAAAGTATTGAGATCATCCAGCACAGATCTCGACATAGTTATAAAGCCATCCATCCTTTTCAGGAAATAACTGGTAAACTGCCTGTCTCCCGGCCGGTTTTCATGAGGGATAACATTATCTGTAATAGCAATAATCTTTGTATGATCGTTTTTTCTGACCCGGCCACAAATAGTACCAAGGCATGGAGCCATAAAGGGTAACCAATATCTGACAATAAGTAGGTCTGCTTTCAAACGCTTTATTTCATTACCAACACTAATCCAGTTCAATGGATTGATGGAATTCACTTTGGTGATAATATGTAAGCCATCAGGTGGATCTTCATCGGAGTATTGCGTTTTGCCGGGAAAAAGAAAGCCCGGATACTGTAGGCTGAAATTGTAAATTGTAACATCATCACCATTATCCTGGAAAGCTTTTGCCAGCCTTTCATTATAAGTAGCAATTCCTCCTCCCCTTAGCGGATATGCTGAGCCAAGGATCACAACTTTACGTTTTCCTGGCATTTCTATTCTTCTTTATCGGTTCTTTTTTCTATGACATATTTATTTCTGTCGGGGGAACTTCTTGATATCATTTCAGCAAGAAATCCTGCCAAAAACAGCTGGGCACCAATAATCATGGCCACAAGAGCAAGGTAAAAAACAGGTTGATCGCTTATTGACCTATGTGCATTCCATTTAAATATCTTATCCAGAATGATCCATAATGCAGCAACTCCTCCTGAGAGGAAAAATAAGCTTCCCATAGTTCCAAAAAAGTGCATAGGTCGCTTGCCGAATCGGCTGACAAAAGAGATGGAGATGAGATCAAGAAATCCGTTCACAAAACGTTCAAAACCGAATTTTGTAACTCCATATTTCCTTTCCTGATGCTGCACAACCTTTTCTCCAATATTTGAAAAACCAGCCCACTTTGCAATAACAGGAATATAGCGATGCATCTCACCATAAACTTCAATCTGTTTTACAACAGAGTTTTTGTATGCTTTCAATCCACAATTAAAATCATGAAGCTTGATGCCGGACATCCACCTGGTGGTGCCATTAAAAAATTTTGACGGAAGAGTTTTTGAAATAGGATCGTATCTTTTTCTCTTCCATCCTGAAACAAGATCATAGTCATCCTTCATGATCATGTTATACAGATCGGGGATTTCCTCAGGACTGTCCTGAAGGTCAGCATCCATGGTAATTACCACATCACCTTTTACTGCTTCAAATCCAACATTCAATGCAGCTGACTTACCGTAATTTCGTCTGAACTTTATTCCCTTGATGCTAGTGTTTTCTGAAGAAATCTCTTCCACTTTATTCCATGTGTCATCATTGCTTCCATCGTCAACAATGACAACTTCGTAAGAGAACTTATTTTTTTTCATTACCTTATCAATCCACTCACAGAGCTCTCCGATTGATTCCTCTTCGTTAAAGGCTGGCACAAGAACTGATATATCCATATTCTATTAATGAAACATGAAGGATGAAGGATGAAAAATGAAAGATTAGTCCGCTAAGCATTATTCATCTTTCATTTTTCACTTTTCATCTTTCATTAGTTATTTTATGCTTCTGCAGGATTTTTCTTCATCATAAATATAGGAACTATCAATGATAATATTGTTCCTAAAATTACATTCATTCCAAAGCCCCAAATTGCCATCCAGACAGGTGTTGTGAATTTCTCGGTATAGGATATTACCTGGTCAATTTCAGCTTGTGAAGCATCAGGATTTCTGGTAAGGATGTTCTGTTCGGCATCAGCAATAGATTTCTCAGCCAATAGCTCTGCCATTCCCGGATCTATATATACAAAATAGAAATAACTATAAATTGAGCTGATCACATATGCAATTAGAACAATTAATAAAGATACAGTGAAAGCTTTACCATAGCTGATAAATCCACCATTTGCAATCTTCATTGCTCTTATACCAAGAACAAGCATTACTATTACAATAATGTAACCCAGGTTTCCATAAATTTTCAGTGAATCCATACTGATATCAAGAAGAAACAGAACAAGCCCGAATACTATCAATAACACTGCTGCAATTAAACCATAATTTAATGCAGTTTTAAATGAAGAAACAGATTTATTTTCCATAACAGAAAGTATTTTGGTTAATATATGCAAACTTAGGAAAAAAAATGATAGCTGTTTACGTTGTTCCGTATGATAATATTTGTATTTTTGCGATGGGAAAGTCTTATACGACCAGCTCCCGCTGAACTCCCCCAGGGCTTGACGGCAGCAAGGGTAGGCGGTTGTAGCGGTGCGATATAATCAACTTTCCCTTTTTTTATGCCTTCGCTAAAGCTACAGTATACAAATATATTTTAATTTATATCCTGAGCTTGTCAAAGGGCTTAATTCTTAATTTTTAATTCTTAATTTATAATTGTGTTATTAAAGATACATCCAGAGACGCCCAGTGAACGACAAATCTTAAGAGTAGTAGAATGTCTTGAGGATGGAGGAGTTGTAATTTGTCCTACAGATACAATATACGGATTATGTTGCGATATCAACAATCCAAAAGCTGTAGACAAAATTGCGCGTATCAAAGGAATTAAAAAAGAAAAAGCCAACTTCTCTTTTCTATGCCATGACCTGAGTCACCTTTCCGATTTCACCAAGCCCATTGATAACACTGTTTTCAAATTGATGAAAAGTTATTTGCCGGGTCCTTATACATTTATCCTGAATGCCAATAACAATGTCCCTAAACTTTTCCAGAGCAAAAAAAAGACAGTTGGGATACGTGTGCCAGATAATAATATACCCATTGAAATTGTTCGTCACCTCGGAAACCCTATAATGTCAACTTCAGTACATGATGATGATGAACTTATAGAATACACCACCGACCCTGAACTTATTTATGAAAAATACACCCACCTGGTTGACATTGTAATTGATGGAGGCTTCGGAGGAAATATTCCCTCTACCATTATTGATTGTACGTTTGGAATACCGGAAGTGATTCGTGAGGGAAAGGGAGAGATTTGATTAGACTATAGATTATAGATTATAGACTTTAGATTATAGACTATAGAATTTAGAAATTTGCGTTTAGCTTTTAGTTTTTATCGTTATCCCATGCATGATGTGCTGGCGACTGGTGACTGGTGACGGGAAAAAACTATAATTACTAAAACTTTCATTAAGTTACATCATGTCACTATAATAGAAAAAAATAATCAAAATTTTATTTGTTTATTTCACACAAGCTTAGTAATTTTGCACCCGCATTTGAAGAAATGATTCCGTAGCTCAGTTGGTAGAGCAACGGCCTTTTAAGCCGTGGGTCCTGAGTTCGAGCCTCAGCGGGATCACAGAGACAAAGCTTCTCAGCAATGGGAAGCTTTTTTTATGCACTATTGTATCGTTTCAAGCTGCTATAGCTGAGGCGAGAAGTTTATCCCGATGAACAGAGGGGAGCCTCAGCGGGATCACAGCAAAACCCTCTCATTGCTGAGAGGTTTTTTTTTTGCAGAATGCAGAATGCAAATTAGAGATTGAAAAACTATTGCCGATTACAGATTATTCGATTACGCGATTATTCGATTTCGCAGCACGTAGCTAACAGTACTGCAAATCGTTACGTTTGTCATGAACTTGTAGAAAGTTCGCATAATCGTCTAATCGCTTAATCAATTCTTTATCAATAGTGATATTGGCAGTAGTAAGATGCTATTGCTTGATGAATTTCTTTCTCACTCTCAAATCCTCACTTATAATTTCAACGATATACATTCCATCCTGCAGGCTTGCAACTTCAATTGTATTATTTACAAGCTCTCCTGTCAATACTTTTTGTCCTGATTGATTGTAAATTATAACCTGATCTATAGAAAGATCATTTTTTTCAAATTCAATTTTAATCTCACCGGATGATGGATTTGGGTAAATCCTGAACTGCTCCAGTACACCTTCTTCATTGATTTTAACAGTTCCACTTATTATCTCAAGTCTGGGATGGAATTCTGGTGAAGGATTATCTGAAGATGCAAAAACTGTTCGAACATGATACCACTCCGTAAAAAGCTGGATCATAAAACCATGACTTCTAACCGGATCAGCAAGCATCTCCAGTACCATGTCAGTTACATCAATTTCATAATCCTGGAAGCCATGATCAATACCTGCCGGGACAAATACTTCATTTTTAAAAGAAACTCCAGGACGGTTCGCCCAATGTACTTCATCTTCTTCCCATTCTTCAGTTATTTGATTAATAATTAATTCGTTTTTTGGAAAGTCTTCGCAATAATTATGTCCATTTGGATAGAAGGTAGAATGTATATCGCTATATAACTTTAATGTAGCTGTTTGCAGTGTATCATGGCTTACAGATGACAAATCAAATTCAATCAAACTACGATGTACTACGTAAGAACCATTATTTGTCCAGGCATGCATGTTGATGTACTCATAATCTCCATGATTTGTTGTATCAACAGAAAATTGAAAACGTCGGATCATTGCATCTTTCGAAGTAAAAATATACTGAACTGTTTGTGCTGCCAATGAAGAAGTTGCCAATAAAAAAAACAGAAGAAGAATTTTGTTGTGAGGTTTCATGACCTTGGATTTTATAGGTTATAATATTGAATTAACAATTATACAATATACCACTATTTTACATATATCTCAAATCTTCAAAACATATGTTTAATGTAACACTTTCTATCTCAGTATAATCACTTCAATAATAATAAGTATCAATTTTAAAACAATATAAAGAATTTATATTTTTTCTTGCATTTCTCAAATATTTTTTAAACTTTTGTTGTATTCTGGAATAATAAGTACGCATCAATGATTACTAATAACCAATTTCTGATTGTAAGGAAAAGATACAATAACTATCCGGAAGTATCTCCCAGGAAGTTTATGTATCTTGATAAAGAAAACAATCTCAAAGAGTTTCCTTTCCCCTATAAGCAGGATAACAGAAATGATTAATCCTTAAAACCAGATCACACCCAATTAATGGGCTATGCCAGGTACTAGGTAAACTAGGCACTAGGTTCTGGGGCTTATATGCGAATAGTAATAATGTCTCCTTGATTTGTTTTTTTACAAATCTCTTTTTCTTACTTCACCTATTTATCTAAGTTTTCATCATGAACAATCATTGGGATTCTGTATAAAATATTAAAATATTGAATATGAGTTATACAGGCCTTGAAATATGGAAGCTGTCTAAAAAGTTAACTTTAGATATTCATAGTATGACTGTGGAGCTTCCCATTTATAAAAGCCATCAACTCAAGGTAAGTACAATTCAAATTTGCACATACTCCCCAGAACCTAGAACCTAATTCCTGGTGACCATTCACTGATTCTATGTAACCTCTAACTTATTTCATATTGCTTTGTACATTAAGTAT
>CAZDWF010000050.1:7989-23880 GCA_964508895.1 uncultured Bacteroidales bacterium | reverse complement strand
AAAATTGCTTCTTTTTTTTCACTCTTTTAAAGAACCGGTTCATATGGTTTACAACTTGTTTATATGTGCACCTTTTGTAACTTATATTTCCATATTTGGGTCGGTGGAGTTATGTCTGGTTAACTTATATATTTCAAAGATAAGAGAAAATTTGTGATTTTATAATACCAATAAAGGTATCCTTTCCCTATTTTAAAACACACATCCTTTTCTGGTATATCAAGCCATTTCCCTGTCGTAATATTGCTATAGATTGTATATTTAAAGGATTAGGATAAACTGGAATTGCCTTTAATTAAATCATCCCCTTTTTATTTATTACAATCATAGAATGCCTGGTCAAAGGCTCTTCTGAAATATTGTATTTTTTCTTTGCTGTCTATAAATTTATCTATGTCAACCTGAAGTACTTTCAGCCTGCCATCTAATTGTATTACCATTTCTTTATTGGCAACTGCCTGTTCATTGCTGGATTCCCCTTGCTCTTGTAATCTTTCAAGTTTACACTCCAGCTTAGCTTTTTGTGTAGCTAAGTCCTGAATTTTTTGAATCTCTGCTGCGCTAAGAGTTCCTTCCCTGGGTCTGTTGAGATTGTATTGATTTGTTGGTTGCGGAGGTGGCGTATATCTTATTTCAGGTTCTTCTTGCTTATCTTCCTTAGCAAGTTCTTTGCTTTTACTGCAGGAAATTATGAGAAATGACAGCAGGATCAAGATAACAGAATAGTTTTTCATACATTAATTCTTTTGACCTGTAAAGGTAGTGAAATACTAATTTGTTAGTTAATGTCAGAGTATTTTTCGATAGTTTTTTCCAGGAACGGAGATGATTTTTCCAGCAAATGCAGGAAAGCAAATTGATTACGTGCCCTGATCAGATTGTGCAATTCTGTTTTTGTATGGAAGTAAATGTCACCATTCAGGTAATCAGTAAGAAATCTGAGTCCGATCAGATAGGTCATGTACAGAGGTGAAAAAGCTAACAGCTTGATTTCCTGACTACTTAAAAATTTCCTGGAAAGCGACAGATATCCACGACAAAAGTTCTTAAAATTGCTTTTGCTTAAATTAATATTATGAATATCAGGCTCATCTTCCACTGCAGTATTTGCCAGTATTCTGATGGCATCCCCAAAATCAAAATGAATATATCCCGGCATCACAGTGTCGAGATCAATCATGCAAACTGCTTTTCCTTTATTGTTGAATAATACATTGTTAAGCTTGGTATCGTTATGTATGCATCTTTCGGGTATCCCAGATAGTGTAAGCTGATTGTAATATTCCTGCATTTTCTTTGACCATAATTCAACCACTTTGATTTCATTTGCTGCCGTTCTGCTTCTTTTTGCAGCATCAAGGCTTTTAGCACTTTCAAACTCCCCTATACGTTTATTATGATCATGAAATCCCGGAATGGTTATTTTAAGCTCATTGCTTAATTCATGGATTAAAAATTGAAATTTGGCGACAATCAATCCCGCTTCAAATGAAATGGAAGGATCTTCTGTAGTCTCATAAATTGTATTTTCAGCAATATAGGATGTTAACCTCCAGTAGTCAGAATTCTCATCCTTATAATAGTTCATTCCCTTAATTTTGTATTGATCGATTGAGAGATAATTCAAGTCCGGGAATTCTTTGACTTTATTTTTTATATGGTCAAGCACCAGTGCTGAATTATTACAAACATCATCTGCATTATTGAAAACATATTTATTTATCTTTTGCAGGATGTATTTTTTCTGTGGATCATTTTTATCTGTTGCCAGAAAGGTCTCGTTAATATGCCCACTGCCAATCTTCTCCATTGAATATTCACTTGCCGGAACTTCAAAGTTCAATAGTATTTCAGGATGAGGATCAGTCATTATTTCTTCCAGAGTTCTTCAGGATATATCCCATTAACAGTTAATTTTTTTATCATTGCTTTTACCCTGGGCTTATCTTCCATGTAGGTCATCCCTATCCATTTTTCCTTGCTGGGTAGTATGATTATCCTGGATTCATTCTTATGAATTGAATCATGGATAACTGTAGGTATTAGAAATTCCGACTTAGTTACAGCTGAATGCACATTCAGGAATTCCGTAAACGCCCTTTCAAGTTGTGAAAATATATTTGGAGTAAAAGCCCACATATTCATGGAAACAATGGTCTTCTCTTTAATTCCCCTGGTCTGGCCATTTTTATCCAGGAAGTTTATAGTATTTCCATCCCGTTCTATTCCTTCAACTTCATATATTTCTTTCAGATAATTATTTTTATCAGCAGAACAAACAGCCCGGGTAACTCCTCCAAAATCCGACAGTGTATTTTCAACATAATAACCTATAAGTCCATATTCAGATGATGATTTCCCTGAATTTCTAAGAAATTCGATAGCAATTTTATAAGATCCTCTTCCGTAGAAATCGTCAGCATTTATTACAAGGAACGGATTATGTATTGCATTCCGGGCCGTCCATATTGCATGAGCTGTGCCCCAGGGTTTTTTCCTTGCCTCCGGAGGTTTATATCCTTCCGGCAGGTCATTCAGGTCCTGGAATACAATGGATACTTTTATATTATTATCAATCCGGCTAAGAATGGTATCCTTGAAATCCTTTTCAATATCTTTTCTGATAATAAACACTATTTCATCAAAGCCGGCTTTAACTGCATCATAAATTGAATATTCTATAATAGCTTCACCACCCGGGCCTACACCTTCAATTTGTTTTAGCCCACCATATCTGCTGCCTATTCCGGCTGCCATTATGAGTAGTGAAGTTTTCATATTCTGATCATTAGCACTGAAAGTTTAATTTGCCCTGAGTTTGCTAAAGAATTTAAATAGGAAAAATGTACCAATGGCTGCAATACCCAGGAGGATAAATCCGTACAGTGTTTTTTGATAAACAAAATTCCCTATTGCAAATAAGGATGAATATACTACTATAATTCCGATAAAGACAAGCAATAATTGTATGGGCATTTCCCAGGCTTTTCCGCGATCTTTTTCATCTACCGGATCTCCATCTTTTCGTGCTTCATCCACCACTTTTTTCCATCCGGGACCACCTGGCCAGGTTAACCTGTAAAAGGCCCTCAGGGTTTTTGTAGATTCAGGTTTTGTTAAATATGTTGTTAATAGCCAGGATGCTGTGGTGATAATTACAGCAAGGATCAGTTTGATAGGGAAGACAGTTCCTGACAATGCCTTAGCACCCATTGTTGCATAATCATCAGGTAATGGATAAATGCTGGCAAAAATATTCGCCAGGGCGAGGTCATTCACAAAAAATACAAGGATAATCGCTGTCATGGTAGCAACTATCATCGCCACCACTTCAGTCCAGGCATTGATACGCCACCAAAACCAGCGCAAAAGGTAAATAAGCCCAGACCCGGCACCAGAAAGTAACAATATATTAAATGCTTGTGTGGCGTCCTCAAGAAAAAACAAAGCAAGCAATCCCGTTAAAACCATTAGTGCTAAAGTTGAAATTCTTCCAACGCTTACAAACTCTTTTTGAGAGGCTTCTGGTTTAACAAACCTTTTATAAAAGTCGTTGACTAAATATGAAGATCCCCAGTTAAGGTGTGTACCGATAGTTGACATATAAGCTGCAATCAAAGAAGCAACAACCAGTCCTAACCATCCCGGATCAAGTTTTGAAAGCATTACAGGATATGCAACATCATCTTTAAGATATTCATCACTGATAGCAGGAAATTCTGCCTTGATTGAAGCCAGATCAGGGTAAATAACAATAGATGCGAGTGCAACGATTATCCATGGCCATGGCCTTAAAGCATAATGTGCAAAATTAAAAAGCAGGGTTGCACCAATTGCATTTTTTTCATTTTTAGCAGCAAGCATCCTTTGAGCAATATAACCGCCACCACCTGGTTCGGCCCCCGGATACCATACCGACCACCACTGAACAGCAATTGGAATAATAAGAAGTGGAATAAATATGGCCGGGTCAGATAAATCAGGTATAAATGAAAGTTTTTCTTGTAGAGCAGGATGAGTCAGAAGATTTCCCAAACCACCCACCTCTGGTTGTTGTACAGCAATCACTGCAGCGAAAACCGCACCGAACATTGCAATGCTATATTGAAAGAAATCAGCCCATATCACACCTTTGAGACCACCTAATGTAGAATAAATAACCACTACAAGAGATGCCCCGACAACGGTTACCCAGGGCTCGATCCCTAACATAACAGCACCTATTTTTATAGCCGCAAGTGTAACAGTTCCCATAATCAGAACATTAAAGAATAGCCCCAGGTATAAGGACCTGAATCCTCTCAAGAATGCTGCCGGACGTCCACTATATCTTTTTTCATAGAATTCAAGGTCAGTTAGTACTCCCGACCGACGCCATAGTTTTGCGTAAATGAATACCGTAACCATTCCAGTGATAAGAAAAGCCCACCATGCCCAGTTTTTTCCAACACCATTTTCCCTGACCATCCCTGTTACCAGGTTAGGAGTATCGGCTGAAAAAGTACATGCTACCATAGATATACCCAAAAGCCACCAGGGCATTCCACGTCCACCTAAAAAGAATTCTGATATATTTTTACCGGCTGTTCTGGATGCTACCCACCCAATAGATAAAACAATAACAAAGAAAATACCTATGATGATCCAGTCGATTGTGCTTAGTATCATAAAACCTTAAAATTTATGCACGAATATAAGAAAAGATTCTAGTATCTAATCTTACTCATCCCATTTACATCTTGTCCTTTTACTGTCGGACTAATTAGCACACTGAAAGTATATGGTTTTGGCATAATCCTGTATTTCTGTAATGGCTGTGCACCCCAGCTATTATTTCCGCCAACACCCATTTGCCTGAGATCCAGGCTAACATATACTTCATCCCTCATTTTCAAATCGTTGATATGTTTTTTTCCACTTTCTTTATAGTCGAGGTCATCAATAGAGTAATGCAAAACAGATCCATCGAATGTTGGATTGCCATCAATGAACAAACCTATACCCGTATCATTCATTATGATCATCCAGCGGATATCGCATCTGTTCCCGTTCTCCTGAGGTCGTACATATTGGAAAGCCATGTCTTCAACTGTTGAGGTATATAATCCAACAAATGATGATGTTTTCCTGTCGACGTAATTTTCATGTGGTCCCCGTCCGTAATAGCTAACATTGTTAAATCCTTCAGGCATTATAAAAGAAATGCCAAATCGAGGTAACTCTGGTAATTCGCTGTCACCAGGGAATATAGTATTTTGTATTGCAATAGCACCCTGTCCGGTAATCCTGTATTTTGAAAAATATTGAGAATTTATACCATCGAGTTCGAAATTAATATTGACTTCAACAAATGATGGATCTTTTTGCATAACATCAAACTTTGTAAGTTTTCTGCTTTTGCTGGCTTTTTTCCATATAGCAAGCTTCTCATCCATATGATATCCATTATCATTATCTGTAGGAGCCCGCCAGAAATTAGGCAAAGGACCTTCTTCTAATAATTCCGTATCTCCATATCTGAAACTACTGATAATTCCTTGTTCTTTATCGAATGTAAGAGTGAAATAATCTCCTGTTATTATTAAGTTATTATTCTCGAATTCATATGAAATATTTCCGGAAGGGATCAATACAGCAGGTACAGTGATATTTGCTAATCCAATCTGTTCGGAAGCAATCACATAGTCTTTTGGTATGAGATGTTTTTCTTCTTTGGTTTTTGCATAAACATTGATGAAATATTCATTGGCATTGCTAATATTTTTATAAGGTATGTTCAGGCGAAGGAGTTCTGATTCTCCCGGATTTATTTCTGGTAGATCAAACAAGGTATCTTCAACTATTACCTTTCCATCTTCAATAAATTGGTAAAAAAGGTAAACATGAGAAAGATCTATGAAATCATATTTGTTTTTAATGTTTATTATATCAGGATCTCTGTCTGTGGATTCAAAATCGATATACTGGTAAACCTTTTTTATCTCAATTAAACCCGGATGTGGAGTCCTGTCAGGATGAACAAGACCATTAATACAGAAGTTGCTATCGCTGGGAACTTCTTTTGATCCGTAATCCCCTCCGTAGGTAAAATATGCATTTCCTTTTTCATCGTATTCAAGCAATCCCTGATCGACCCAATCCCAGACTGATGCACCCTGTAATTGCTTATTGGCTTCAATAACATCCCAGTATTCTTTTAAATTTCCTGAACTATTACCCATTGCGTGCGCATATTCACACATGATCAATGGTTTTTCCTGAGGCTTTGACGCATATTTTCTGATGTAATCAACTCCGGCATACATCGGGCAGAAAACATCGGTATTCCTTCCTTTTAAAGCTCTTTCATAATGTACTGGCCTTGAGGAATCTCTAAAGTGTATCCAGTTATAGCATGTGTCGAAATTCACTCCATCACCTGCTTCGTTCCCCATTGACCAGAGGATGACACAAGGATGGTTCTTGTCTCTCTCAACCACAGATTGAACCCTGTCAAGATGTGCTTTCATGAAAATAGGATTATTACCCAGTGTTCTGTCAGGATGATAACCCATCCCATGTGATTCAATATTTGCTTCATCGATTACATACAAACCATATTCATCACAAAGCTCATACCAGCGAGGATCGTTAGGGTAATGACTTGTCCTGACTGTATTAACATTGTATCTCTTCATAAGTTCAATATCCTTCAGCATGGATTCTTCACTGATAACATGGCCTGTTACAGGATCATGTTCATGCCTGTTAACACCTTTGATTAATATTGGTTTGCCGTTTACCAGCAATTGTCCGTTCTTAATTTCCGATGACTTAAAACCAATTTTAGCAGATGTAGCTTCCAGTAGCTCTCCCTTATAATAAATGCTCAGGAGTAATTGATAAAGATTTGGTGTCTCTGCTGTCCATGCTTTAACATGTTCCAGGATGGTATTGAAGTTTACATCAACAGAACTGTTTGCATCAATCTTCAATAATTGTTCTTCAAAGAATACAGCTGTATTATTTCCAGCTTCATAAAGTGAGGCCGTCAAATAATACTTTCTTGCTTTCCTGTCTCCTGCATTATTAATAGTGACATTAAGATCCAGAGTCCCATCCTTATAATTATTAGTTAAGCCTGTATTTGCGAAAAAATCTTCAATATGAACTTTAGGGTAAGCAACTAAATAAACATCTCTTTCAATACCGCTGATTCTCCAGAAATCCTGACATTCAAGCCAGCTTCCATCTGACCAGCGATATACTTCCATAGCTAACAGATTCTTTCCTGGCTTTATCTTGTCTGTAATATTAAATTCAGCAGCTGTCTTACTACCCTGGCTGTATCCAATAAATTCACCATTAATCCATAGATAGAATCCTGATTTCACTGCACCAAGATGTATGATAACTTCTTTCCCTGTCCAGTTTTCCGGAATATCAAACCATGTCCTGTAAGAACCGACCGGGTTATAATCATGAGGTATTGCCGGTGGTTTTGGATCACTGGTAAATTCATAAGGTTGGTTAATATAAATAGGCACTCCATAACCTTCTATTTCCCAGTTTGAAGGAACTTTAATTTTATCCCAGCTATTATCATCATAATCCATGGTGTAGAACTCCTCAGGTCTGTCAGCTGGCTTTCTCACCCAGTTGAATTTCCATTCTCCATTTAGTAGTTTATAATAGGCGGATTCCTGAGGTTTGTTTTTCAGGGCTTTTTCTGCATCATCATAAGGAATAAAAGTACTGTGTGCAGGTAATTTGTTTATTTGGATAATATCAGGATTATCCCATTCATAAGTGTTCTCCTGGCTAAATGAAACCAATGAAAACAAGATTAATAATGAACAAATAGTAAATTTCATAGGTATTTGATTTTTGTTAAATATCATTGTGTTCTGTTCTTCTGATTATTTCGTCCTGAAGCTCCTCAGTAAGATCGTTAAAGTAATCACTGTATCCTGCTACCCTTACAATTAGATCAGAATATTTCTCAGGGCATTTCTGAGCTTCTTTTAATGTATCTGCAGTAACAACATTGAATTGAATATGATGTCCATTCATTTTAAAATAGGTTCTGATAAGATGAATCAGGCTATTGACTCCTTTTTTATCTTCAAGAATTTGTGGAGTAAATTTCTGGTTCAGCAGTGTGCCACCTGTTTTTAAATGATCAATTTTAGAGGCAGACTTGAGCACTGATGTTGGTCCTTTCCTGTCGGCTCCCTGAACAGGAGAGATCCCTTCTGACAATGGTGTATATGCATTTCTTCCATCCGGAGTTGCACCAATAACACTCCCAAAATAAACATGGCTTGTTGTAGGCAGCATATTGATTCTGTAAACACCATCTCTTACTGTTGGCCTTCCATTCACTGCATCAAAGAAGGTTTCGAAAACCCAGTTGGCATGTTGATCAGCATAATCATCATCATTGCCATATCCTGGAGTATTATAGATAAGGTCTTTTTGCAGTTCTTCATATCCATTGAAATTATTTTTCAGGATTTGGACAAAATCCCCTAAGGATATTTTTTTCTTATCGAAAACATTATATCGTATTGAAGTCAGACAATCGCTGATCGAACCTAGTCCAACACCCTGGATATAAGAGGTATTATATCTTGCGCCTCCTGCATTATAATCTTTAGCATTTTTAATACAGTCATCAATTAGCAGCGAAAGGAAAGGAGCTGGTAAATTTTCTGCAAATAACTTTTCAATTATATTATTCCCTTTGATTTTGATATTTATGAAGTGAATTAGTTGAACTTTATAGGCATTTAATATCTGGTCGAAGGATTTAAAATTGGAAACATCTCCTGTTCGTAGTCCGATCTGCATCGAAGTTCTTTCGTCATAACCATTATTCAGAGTAAGCTCCAGTATTTTCGTTAGATTGAAATATCCTGTTAAGATGTAACATTCAGTTCCAAATGCTCCTGTTTCAACACAACCGCTGGCACCACCGTTTCGGGCATCTTCAATTTTTTTGCCCTGCAAGAGTAATTCCTGAATAATAGCATCTGTATTAAATACTGAAGGTTGTCCAAATCCGGTTTTGATGATTCCAATAGCTTTTTCAATAAATTTATCAGGATTCTTTTTGCTGATTTGAACCATTGAGCCTGGCTGTAAAATTCTCATCTCCTTGATCACATCAAGGATGAGATAACTAAGTTCATTAACCGCATTGCTTCCGTCTTCCTTCAGCCCTCCAAGGTTGATCAGGGTAAAATCCGTATAAGTGTTACTTTCCTTTGCAGTAACCCCAATCTTAGGTGGAGCAGGATGATTATTAAATTTAATCCAGAAAGCCTGAAGTATCTCTTTTGCGGTTTCTTCTGTATGAATTTCTTCTTTGAGGTCATTCTTGTAAAAAGGATAAAGGTGTTGATCGAGGCGGCCTGGATTAAATGAATCCCAGGGGTTCAGTTCTATAATTACTCCTAGATGTACAAACCAGTAATACTGTAATGCTTCATGGAGGTTTTCCGGTTTATAGGCAGGCACTCTTTTACAGATATCTGCCATTTTTAATAGTTCAGATTGCCTTTTTTTATTGCTTTCTGACTTTGCAAGTGTTTTCAAAGCATCAGCATGTCTTAGTGCATACTCTATCATGGCATTGGCAGATATAGCCATGGCCTTTAATTCTTCTCTTTTATCTTGTGCTTCAGAATCATTACAAAAATCAAGATTGTTAATTTTCTTTTCAATTTCTTTTATAATTTCTTTAAATCCATGCTTATAAATCTTATTGCCAAGAACAGTATGTCCTGGTGCTCTTTGTTCCTGGAATTCAGTAAATACTCCTGCATGATAGGCATCAATCCACTCCTGGTCCATCTCGCTGAAGATTTTGTCTCGTTGTGTTTTGCCTTTCCAGAAAGGAATTATAACTTCCTTATACAATTGTTTACTTTCTTTATTTGATTTAAAAGAAACTTTATTTCTTTCATCAAGTATTTCCATGTCCAGTAATGAGTGCAGGCACACTTCAGGATAGGTAGGCGTGGATTTTGGTTCAGGCCCTCTTTCTCCAACTATTAGTTCATTTTCATGAATATATATTTTTTTATTTAACAGGATGTATTTGAAAGCCAGTGCCCTTTGAATAGGAATGCTTGCTTTTTCAGCTTCTTCAGACTTATAAAACTCAGTTAGCAAGTTTGCTCTTTCAGCTGATAATCTGTTTGTAGCACCCAGACTGTAATCTCTTAGTTTTTTGATTCTTGTGTTCATTAGTATTAGCCTCCGATTTGAACAATAATACCGGATGAAGTAAAATGGTCAGATAATTCCTGAATGTGATCTGTTTCGGATTCAGTGATCTCTGCCAGAGAGAATTTTCTTCCTAATCTTTCGTATTTATTTTTTGCATAAACATGATAGGGCAAAAGATCAACTCTTTCTATTTTACCATGTAAAAATTCACTCAGTTGATTTATGTTTTTTTCAGTATCTGTGATGCCAGGAATGATTGGTATTCTCACAATTATTTCTACATCTTCTTTTGTAAGGCTTATAAAATTATTCAGGATGAGTTTGTTTGAAACTCCTGTATATTTTTTATGCATTTCATCATCAAATAGCTTGATGTCGAAAAGAAAAAGATCTGTAAAGCTAAGGACCATGTTGAAAGCATCCGGATCAACATTCCCGCTTGTATCAATAGCAGTATGCACATCATTTCTTTTACATTCTATTAAAACAGGAAGCAGAAAATCTGATTGTAATAATGGTTCTCCTCCTGAGAAAGTAACACCACCACCTGATTCCTGATAAAATGCTTCGTCTTCAAGTATAATATCTATAATTTCATCAGCTTGATAATATTTGCCAATAGTTTCTTCTTCATAAAACTCTTTTTTGCCTATTCTTCTGATTCTTGTGATATTTTCCTGTTTCTTATTTTGGCTCTCAGGGTTATGGCACCAGGCACATCTCATGCAGCATCCCTTAAAGAAGACTGTGGTACGTATACCAGGGCCGTCATGTATAGCAAACTTTTTTATGTCGAAGATGAGACCGTGCATAGGAAAAATGAAAGATGAAAAATGAAAGATGAAAAATGGGAGCCAGAATCCAGAATCTAATATCTAGTATCTAGTATCTATTATCTAGAACAGCCAGCATTCAAACAGGCCTTTTGCGTATTTTTTATAAGGTTTCAGATATAAGTTCTTGTATGTTTTCATTATTACAAGATTATAAAGCCTCTGATGAAAATATTAATCAAATAATTAGTAATTTTATTCTTTCTTTGAAATAGATATACTTAAATATTTCAATGTAAAAGTAATACGAAAATAGCTGTCCTGCAAAATATAAAGTTCTTTTTTGCTGTTTTATGATATTAGTAAAGAATCACTAATTTATTTTCACCATATAGAAACATATTGATTGAGATGTACCAAATGAATACTGAAATAATCTATTTATTAGGTTTGTTAATCATAATTTAAATTTTGATTTTACTTTTGCATTATATGGGTTGATCCAGAAATCCATGAATTACTAGCGACACAATGAAGTTACATCTGAAACCTATATTATTATTTTTACTTCTCCTGCTTGGTTATAAAACGATTGCAGCTAATGAGATTGATAGTCTCATGAAGGTACTAAATACTGAACTCGACGATACTACCCGTTATAATATTCTTACAAAACTTACTTATTTAAGCTATCAGGAAGATCATAAGCTTTCGCTGGTATTTGGCAATAAAGCAATAAGACTTTCTGATTCAACTGGTATCAAACCAGATGTAAGATTGTTTGACTTTCTTATCTATTTAAATGATAATCTTGGCAAATATGATGTGGCCATAGAACTTCTCGAAAGAAAAATAAAGTTCTTGTATCCTCCAAATACAACTAGCGAAAGAATTCAATTAAAGCGTGCAAAAGCTTGGCTCTTATATAGGGAAGGTGATTATAAGGCTGCTTTGGATATGTTTACTGAAGCAATAGACCTGGCTAAAGAAAAGGATTTAAAAAAGCAGATTTCAGTATTGTATTATGATAAAGCAAGAGTTTACGAGAGGTTAAATGATCCTGAAAAAGAAAAGGAATTTTATAATCTTTATCTAAGTGGTGTTGATCATAATAAAAAAGCAAAATATATCTCATGGGTATATTACAGGCTGGGAAACATTGAACTGGAAATGAATAATTATAATGAGGCACTTGTATTTTATGATAGAGCTTTTGAATTGAGTGTGTCTAAGAAAGATTCATCAGATATGATTATGATATTGAATCATATTGCATGGATATATTATCTTAAAGGGGAATTAGATATTTCACTTGAGAAATATCTTGAAAACCTGGAAATTTTATCAGGCCCCAGAAAGCTTAATTTTGAATGCAATATCTATGGGAATATTGGTAATATTTATCGTGATAAGAAAGATTATAAGAGTGCCATTGAGAATTATAAGAAAAGCATAAGTATTGCAAAGAAGATCAATGATTATTTTAACCTGGATTGGTTGTATGAAGATATTGCGCTGATGTATGCAAGTCTTGATAATTTTGAAGAAGCATATAAAAATTCAAAGCTTCACTCAAAATACGCAGATTCAGCAATGTCTGATGAATACAACCTTCAATTGTTTGAAGCACAAACTCGATATGAAGCAGATAAGAAATTCAAGGAATTCGAGTTGCTTTCAATGAAATATAAGCAGAATCAATACATAACTTATGGCTTGATTTCAGTTTTGTCATTGGTTTTAATTATTGGAAGTCTGGTATTTTATCAAAACAAACTTTTATCAAAGCAACGCCTGGCAGCGATGAATCATAAAGTTTCGGAGTTGACACAAAGGAACTTAAGGCAACAGATGAATCCTCATTTCATCTTTAATACACTTAACTCTATTCAGTATTATGTTTTTCAGAATGACAGGATTGCTTCAAATAATTATATGAGCAAGTTTGCAAAACTAATTCGTATGACCCTGGAAAACTCACGCCATATGTCAATCCCTATCAAAGATGAGCTTGAAGCTTTAAAGCTCTACCTTGAACTGGAATCACTACGCTTTAAAGGGAAATTTGATTGGAAGATCACAGTAGATGAAGAAATTGATACTCTTTTATACAGGATTCCTACAATGCTAATACAACCTTTCGTTGAGAATTCAATAGTCCACGGGCTTATGCATAAAGAAAGCAGAGGATTGGTAGATATTGACCTGAAACTTGATGAGAATCAGATCTATTGTATAATTGAAGACAATGGGATAGGCAGGGAAAAGGCAATGAAGATAAAGGAAGAAAAGAGTAAATCACATAATTCACTTGGAACAACAATAACTGAGTCGAGGTTAACACTTGTTAATTCACTTTATGGAAGTAATATGAAAGTCAAATATACCGACTTAAAAGATAGTAATGACAAGCCTTCAGGCACACGTGTGGAGATTATCATTCCTGTGGTCGGGTAAAGTTTATAAGATATGTTAAAAACAATAATTGTTGATGATGAAATTGATGCAGTAAAGTTTATTGAATCTATTATTACTGAATATTGCCCGAAGATTGAAGTAGTAGGAAGAGCACATTCAGCCAGAGATGGTGTTAAGTTAATTAATGAACAGGAACCCGATCTGGTATTCCTTGATGTAGAAATGCCTCATGGAAGTGGATTTGATCTCTTATCCCAATTTCCTCAGAAAACATTTGATGTGATATTTATTACCGCTTTCAACCATTATGCAATTAAAGCTATAAAATTCAGTGCGGTGGATTATATTCTTAAACCAATTAATATTTCTGAATTTATTGATGCAGTGAAGAAAGTGGAAGCAGGACAACTGAAAAAGAAAGACAGAAACTTCAACTTTGATACTTTGCTTGAGAACCTTCGTTCATCAATGCCTTCAAAACTTGCAATACCAACATCTGATGGCATGGAGTATCTGAATACTAATGAGATAGTCAGAGTAGAAGCTGATAGAAGTTATTCATGGTTTTTTCTTGAAGATGGGCGAAAATATCTTGTCTCCAGGAATTTAAAGGAATACCAGGAATTGCTTAGTGACAGGAATTTTTTCAGAACACATAATTCACATTTGATAAATCTCTGCTTTGTTAAAAAGTTTATCAGGCAGGAAGGTGGTTATATTCAAATGGAAAATGAATCTACAGTTCCCATTTCCAGAGGTAAGAAGGACCTGTTTCTGAGCCACATGGCAAAACTGTCAAAATAATACCCGAAAGTTTTCAAAAAAAAACCAAATTCGATAGAGCTGCGTCTCCAAACGCGTGCCCATATGTCCATTTAGTAATAGATTTAGGGCACTCGTTTGAAACGAGAGCCATCAGACAAGAACATAACTTTTAGCCTTTAAAGATTCAGCTTCACCGGTTTAAGTACTTTATCTTTTCCTTTCCCAAACACATAAGTTATGCTTAAAACAAATGTTCGGGTGAGCCCATCCGGTCTTACTTCTCTTGTTATTAGCGGTGCACCTGCACTTATACTTATTTTGTCAGTATTTTCCAGAAATTTTGTAAAACCAAGATTTATATTGATAGTTAATCCATCAGAATTATCAATGCTTTGGTCTTTGCCATTTACCATAATTTGATCTTTCTGTAATCTGTATAATGACAAAAGACTTGTATTGAATTGATTCTTTTTATTTTTTGTTACGAATATTCGATTTACTCTCAGAAGGAGATCATCACCTCTTTTCAGGTGATTGGACTCAAAATAATTATTGTCATCATTTTCACTGCTCCACATTGACCTCAGATAAGTATTATCATTTTCGCCAAATGGTTTTTGATATCCAAAGCCAAAATTCCATTTCTTATATATCATATTAAGTCCGAGCATTAGATCATATGTTCCCAAACTTGTCTGATAAACCATTGGAAGTCCTTTACCATCTTTGGTTTTATTGGCATCATTGGAGGGTAATTTCCCCCCGATAATAAATGAACCTATGAGTTCACTTTTCACAAGATAGTTGTAGCTCAGCCCCAGACTTACATCTCCCAAACCATAGGTTTGACCAAGTTTGCCATATATGTAATGAAATGGAAGCCGAATGACCAACTGACCCTTATCTTTAAAAACAGATATTTTCTGATCAAACATTATAGTGTTTACCAGTGTTTGCTTTTCTCCAAGTCCGAATATGTATGATATTTCGGAATGGAATTTCTGTGCTGATGAACCTCCGTTGAACTTAAAGTCGCCCATGGTACATAAGCCGGCATCACCTCATCCCTGTGAATTAGCATGGATATAAGATGCAATAAATAATATTATTAAAAGATATTTATATGTTTTCATGATAATTTAACACTTAGTCGGAGAAAATGTTAAAACCTTACAAAATAAGATGAAAAATGATAAATTAGGTAGACATTGATCTGGATGCGTCGACAATTGCCAACCTGCACAGTATCAATAATCTATTATATGGATCTTTTTTTATAACTTTATTGCAAATCATTTGGCTGATGTTTGCTATCATAACTGTATGATGTTGAAAAGAAGATTATATCAATCTATACTAATTTAAGTTGAATCTCACGAGGCATATTTTAACTGCATTACTAATTCTGATCAGTATCACTGGTTTTTCACAGGTAATGGTATCGGCTACAGATAAGCCTGATGCATTGATAGTTTGTGAAGGTGATAGCACCTTTGCTTTGTTGATTGCAAATACAACTGGTGGAACAATGACAGGATCTACATTGCTGATTGACCTTCCTGTTGGATGCCAGTATATTCCTGGATCAGTGAACAATGCCACAGAACTCGATGTCTCCAATTTAAATCAGCCTGAATTCCTTATCCCGGATATAGTTAACAATAATGCACATTCGGTTGAATACAATGCTGAAATTATCTGCAACTATACAAACACTGAG
>CAZDWF010000050.1:0-7979 GCA_964508895.1 uncultured Bacteroidales bacterium | reverse complement strand
CTTCAATTATATAGTTACTTTTAATAGTTTAACTTATACAGGATTTGAGACTCCTTTACAGAATTACTATTATCCATCTCTCGTAATAACTAATATTACAAACAGTTCTGCAACTATTCCTGTAAATCAAACAATAATACGGGATATTACCATCGAACAACAAGGATCAAATGCTTCTTTAGATACATTGATAGTTATTGATGAACACACCACGGATATTGAAGTAATTTCTGTAAATATTGGAACTTTAATTAAAGATACGGGTCCGGGCCCCTTGTTGTTTGATACAATTATTATTACAGGATCAGATCTTCCGGGAGGGAATAATCGTTTTGATTATGGAGAAACAGTTATATTATCAGAAGAAGTTAAGCTTCTGGGTTGTACTAATGGGGAAAGTACAGTAAAAGCAAGCTGGGGATGTTATGGTGATTATTGTGATTATTATTCCGCCTTTCCTTCCATTTCTCCTGCAGCTGGAGTTCCTATGCTTGATTTTGCATTTACAACTAACACGAAAGGATGGGGGTTTATTGATAATTCGGGGTATATAGAGTTTACTGTGAGCAATAATGGATCTGGTGCTGGAGTTGCTTATGATCTGATTATACTTTCAGGATTTTCTTCATCAAGTATCATTTTTTATCCAAATTCAAACTGGTTGAATGAAGTAGATTCTTTTTCTGTTAATGGTTACTATCTGGAAGCTCAGTATAATTTTGCATCAGGAAATATCAATGGACAAAATGCTTATTACACTGAGAACCAGTATACATTTGACCCGGATGGTGCAGGAGTGGGGCTGGAGGATGTTGATGGAGATGGTTTCTTCGATGACCTTCCTGTTGGGAATACATTAACAATTATTGCACATACCTATTACGACTGGAATGAAGCGGTGAGTTCAATAGCTACTGGTGATGTGTGTGGTAAAGCTTGGACAAACTCTTACTGGCAGGCTTTCCGATATGGTTATCATTTATATGATCAATGTTCAACACCTTCAGGGGTTAACTGGCCAGTGAATACTCATCTTACATTATTCCATTCTTATCGCACATTTACCCAACAACATACCATACCTCCTGATATTTATAATGGTACTATAGTATGGATGGAACAACAGGTAAATACCAATACCAAAGTTGATAATGATGGTTGCCCGAATGATTCTGTGATATATCAACTTATATTACCATCTGGTGTTGTAATTGCTCCCGGAACTGCTACTTACCGTAATTCAAGTATGGGATCTCCTGTGATCAATGGAGATACCGTGACCTATTTCCTGAATAAAAACAGAGTTGCATGGGGCGGATGGTTCAGGGTGCCTCTGGAACTGGATTGTAACCAGCCACATAGCCCAACAGCTAACATTTCTGCCAAACTTAAATTCTGGTGTGATAAAACTAATTATCCTGCAAGGTTTTTTACATACTGGTGTTCTACATCACCCATATTTGGAATTCAATGCCCGCCAGGACCCTGCGATGATCCATATATAAGGCATTTTGAAGTTGAAAGAACAACATTTGGATGGGAAGATAATCAGCTGACAAATAGAGTAAGCGCTGCAAGTCCGGGAATTAGCCTGGACAGGGCAATGTCACGAGACACAATCAGGATAAAAGCTGCCGGACTCATTAATGATGCATACGATAGTCTGTATTTTGTTATAGAGCATGGCAATCTACCTGGATCGTGGGCTAATAATCTTTTCTTTACCCATGCAACAGATTCTCTTTATTATTATGATTCTGAGACCGGTATCATTCAGATATGTACCAATCTTAATCCAACCATTGTAAACAGTTCAACTTCATTTTTACGACTGAACCTGAGTGATATGACTCACTCCGGTGGATGCCTTAATGGTATTAATATTTCTGACGGTGACTCAATACATTATGTAGTTCGCGGTGTTGTGAAAAATGTTGCCAGAGCAAATTGGGAGACTGTACCCGCCTTTAGGGCTAGGTTTTATAATATTGAGAATGGTGTTGAACAATATTGCAACGACAGGGGGGTTACATTTGATATTCTTGGAACAAATTATGCCAATAGTACATATTCTGATGTTACTCCAACTGTTTTGGAAGGCTGTAATGATCTTTATTTTTATGGACAAGTTTATCGATGGCTTGAGAATTGGGGAGGGGTGTTAGCTTTTCCAAATGAAGTGAGGCCATATGTAGTTCTGGATTCCATGATAATATCTATACCACAGGGATTTGCCTATCAAATGGGAAGTGCTACGCACAGATATAGAAATGCATCTGGCTCTTTCCTTACCGAATCAATAAATGATCCCATTATAAATGTGGGACCTGCTTCAACCCAGCTTATTTTTGTAAGAGATGTCAATTGGAGTTATTCAGCATTTTATGATGGAGGAGGCAATGAAGATAGGCTTACTTTTAAAGCTGTACCATCATGTCAGGCAAACACGAGTTTTTCATATCAAACACAAAGTTTTGCCAGATATCAATTTTATGCTGACAAACAAGGTGTTTCGCATTCTGGTACATATACTCGAACAGAATCTTATCAAGCTCCTGAAGTTGATTTAACACCTTTGATAACAACCGCAGAAGGAACAAAAGATACGGTTTCATGGCAGTTGCGTTTATGTAATATTACAGATCTTGATGCAGAAAACAACTGGATAGGTTTTGAATCGGCTTCCGGTGGTATTGATGTAGTTGAGGTAATTGATATTTCTGATACAAATAATCCTGTCTCTTACTCCACTTTGAATTATGGTGCCGGGAAGAACTGGTCATTGCTGGGAAGCTTGGAGGAAGATAGCTGCTATATATTCCTGATAAAAGGAGTCTATTCAAATTGCTCTTATGATTCCATCCTGGTACGACATTCAACTAATTGCACAGGATATCCAATTAATCCTGAACTGGGTTATCCCCCCACAGCATACTCATGTAATGAAAATACAGAATATCTTTTTCTTGATCCCAAAGATGTTAATCTAAACCTTTCACTTACTTCACCTGTTAATCCGGTTAACTTATGCGACACTCTTATTTATGAAGCTGAAGTGACAAATACTCAGTTGTCTGATGCCTTCAATCTTAAGTTGAGTGTTGCTGTGCCACCTGGTGTTAGCATTCTTTCAGCTGCAACAGAGTTCTTTTATCCTTATACTTCATCGAATGCAGTAATACTTGATGATGCTGTTAATGATCCGCCAGGTAGCGATACCTGGATATATAATATTTCTACGGATACAAATGCTGTGGAGCTATTGCGAGGAGTGGACAGTCTTCCGAATAATGGTTATAAAATTATATTCCGGACAATAACGGATTGTAATTTGATATCTGGTACGAATATGCAGATTACAGCATCAGCATCAAATGCATGTGGGGATGTTATTAGCAGGTCCTCATTTACATCTGATATCCTTATCGCTGGATTACCAACGGAAGTCAATCTCTATGTTCTAAGTACAGAAGGTAATTCATATTTGCCTACTTGCAGCGGTGCATCTACTATTAAAACCAGTGTGATAAATCTTGGGCCAAATTCGGTATCAAGTATTGAGCTGCTAAGTGCTTCTTTTAACGATGGATTTGATTATGTTCCAGGATCCCTTACAAGCATTCATAATGGTCCATCCGGAATATCCAATAATCTGGTAATAGGTGGCAAAAGATATATTCAGTTTTCAATTATGCCAAATCTGGGAGTAAATGATTCTATTGTTTTTACATATGGCCTTGTAGATGTGGATGCTGGCGGACTGGAATGTGATACCATTATCCTTGAAACAAGTGCTATGCTTGTTGCAGCAGTTCCATGCATTAATGCTCCTGGTGGAAGTTGTTTGATTCAGTCCATTACAACTGCTATTGGGACAAGCTTCGAAGTTAGAAAAGACAATGTTAACTTTGGTGATCATAACGCTTTTAGTATTCCTGATGGTAACTCAGGAGAATTGGTAAATATTACCTATTCAGTTAACAATACGGGTTTGCACCCTTTTGTAAGCGATAGTCTTGATATTGTTTTTGTTCACGATGCTAATAATAACGGTATTCCGGATGAAGGGCCTTCAGATTCACTTTACTATCAAAGAATTCATGTTGATAGTTTGCCGCCTGGTGATAGCATAGTATCAATTGCTATTTTTAGTGTTGCTTCAGGTAAAATTTGTAATATGCTTGCTGCTATTAGATTGATCGAGGATACATGTATTTGCAATGAAACCATTTTGCCAGTTTCATCAATTCAGCTTTATAATGCAGGAAATGATACAGTAATTTGTCGTCCTGAGACAATTCAAATAGGGAGTGATACCATTGCCGGACAAACCTATCTCTGGGTGCCATCTAACTTCCTGAGCTCTTCTACTTTATCGAATCCCTATTTCAATTATAGCACTACAATGACCCAGGCAGATACACTTTCTTATATGTTAATAACAAACAGGGTAGGAGGTTGTGTTAACAGGGATACAGTTGAGATATTGATCTATCCTGAAGCAGCGGCTGATGCAGGATCAAATGAGGAGGTTTGTGGTAACCTTTCATTCAATTTCTTAAATTCAGCAATTCAACCAACTGCTGCCGGATTTGATTCTATAAAATGGTATGGTGGAAGCGGGACATTTAGTGATATTCATACTATTTGGCCTTTTTATTATCCAGCCCAGGGAGAAACAGGAAGTGTTGAATTGACCTTAGTTGCTTATGGATCCGGCCCATGCGACAATGATACTTCTTCCATGACACTCAATATTCATACTGTTCCGGCTTTTGATTTTACTATTTCACCAAACGACACCGTATGTATTGATGTTCTGGTGGATTTTTCAGCCATAGATACTTCAGGATCAAATATAGTAAGCTGGGACTGGAATTTTGGAGATGGTGATATTGGATCAGGACAAAATGTTCAGCATACTTATACATTAGCAGGAATTGATACTGTAATACTTATTGTAATTAACGATCAGGGATGTACCGATACTGTAACTAAATTATTAAGAGTAACAAATCCTGATATTGATTTTACATTTAGTCCCCAACCGGCAGCATGTATAGGAGATACAGTGTTCTTCACAGGAATTGGAAATGTATCTTACACTGATTGGATCTGGGATTTTGGAGATAACCATACTGCTGTTGGGGAAAGTGTTTATCATATTTATAGTTCAGCAGATACATTTGATATTACCCTTAACGTTTGCTCTAAATCAATTACGCATCAGTTAATAGTTTTGGAGCCTGCCACATCTTATGCTGGCTCTGATGAACATATTTGTGAAACTCATTCATTTTATTTTGGTGCTTCAACAGATCCTCCTGCAGTTTCGGATGCTGATTCACTAAAATGGATTGGAGGAAATGGCAGCTTCGATTTTGATGATATTCTGTTTCCGACTTATAATCCGAGTACTGGTGAAGTAGGACCTGTGATTCTCTCATTGGTTGCATATAGCCAATCTCCCTGTAGCTTTGATACTTCCTTTATGACACTTACTCTTGATACACTTCCTGATCCCAATATGATCTTATCACCAATGGATTCAGTGTGTGTTGATGAGGTCATTTCGTTTTCAGGATCAAATCTAAATTCAACAGGGATTACAGTATGGAATTGGAATTTTGGTGATGGGAATTATGCAAATGGGCAAAATGTTTCGCATTCGTATTCCACTGAAGGAACTTATAACATTAAACTTATCCTGACAAATAATGAAGGATGCAGTGATTCTATTGTTCAAACTATTACTATACACGAGTTACCGCTTGTTGACTTTAATATTACACCAAACGATACTATTTGTGCTGAACTGCCTTTGACATTCAATGGATCAGCAAGCACTAATGTTGTTAACTGGTATTGGAATCTTGGTGACGGGAATACAGCAACAGGACAAAATACAATTCATACTTATTCTGCTGCAGGAAATTATACAGTCACTTTATCTGTCTTTGATGAAAATTCATGTACTTCAGATACCAGTTACGAAATTACCATTAATGAATTGCCGATTGCCGATTTTTCAATTTCTCCTAACGATACATCCTGCGTAAATGAAATTATAAGTTTTGCAGGAAATGGAACTCCTGATATTATTGACTGGCAATGGGAATTTGGAGATGGTAATACCGGAAACGGTCAGTTTACAACTCATTCATTTAGCACTGTTGGAAACTATACCATTCTGATGATCTATACCAATGTGAATGGTTGCATTGATACTGCTATTCATCAAAGAGTTGTGCTTGATCCGTTTATAGATTTTACCATGAACCCTGATCCAAGTTGTGAAAATTACCTGGTAAGCTTCAATGGTATTGGGGATGTTACCTGGGCTCCATGGTATTGGGATTTTGGTGATGGAACAACAGCAACAGGGAAAAATGTGGCACATACCTACCTTGCTTCTGATACACTTAACGTGACGCTCACAGTAAGTGCCAAACAGGTGGTCAGGCAGTTTATTGTCCATCCAACTTGTGTTTGTAATGCAGGAAGTAATGAGTATACCTGTGAAGATCTTTTTATCAACCTTGCCATTTCATCAATTCCTCCGATAGCAAGTGGTGATAGTTCGATATTATGGTCGGCAAGCATAGGAACATTCCAGGATCCGACTGTTGTAGCACCTATATATACTCCTGCTCCAGGACAATTAGGCACGGTTACTCTAAGGATGATTGCATACGCTCACAATCCTTGTGAAAATGACACTTCCTTTATGGATGTTATTGTTATTCCTGGAGCATATGTAAATGCAGGAACGGATGAGAATTCCTGCTTTGGTGAAATATTTGATTTTGCAACATCAGACTCAGTGCCTTTTGCACTAAACCATGTATATGAGGAATGGTTCCATGATGGTACAGGAACTATTGTGGATCCTTTTGTACAGGTTCCGGTATATATTCCAGGACCTGGAGAACTGGGTGAAATTCATTTTACAGTGATTGTCAGCAATATCCTGAATTGTGATTCTATAGATCATATGGTGCTTACGATCAGGCCTGAATATACAGTACCACTGGATTTTAATATTTGTCATGGTGATAGCATGTTTTTACAGGGAAGCTGGCAGAATAACTCAGGAGTTTTTTATGATACTCTATATACAATCTATGGATGCGATAGTGTAATTATTACCAGCCTTTTTGTGTATCCGAAAATTGATATGGATTTCAATTTGAGCACTGGCGATTCTATTTGCCTTGGTGAAATAGCTGCTTTTAATCAGATTGGATCTGCTAACCTTGTATCAACCTTCTGGGATTTTGGGGATGGATATTCCTCCACAGCAGCACAAGCAAACCATGAATATCTTTTCTCAGGAATTTATGATGCATGGTTCTATTATACTGATGACCTTGGTTGTTCAGATTCTTCTTTCCGACAAGTCAGCGTTTTTGAAATTCCTGAGGTGGATTTTTATACCAGCATAACACAGGCTTGTGGAAATACAAGTGTTGACTTTAATGGAAGCAGCAATACACCTATAGACATATGGAGCTGGGATTTTGGTGATGGAACTAATGGATACGGACAGTTTGTTAATCATGTATACGGACAACAGGGTAATTATACTATTACACTCACAATTCTTGATATTAATGGTTGTACGAATTCAGCATATAGCTCTGTATATGTTGCTGAATCCCCAAATGCTGATTTTGATTATTATATTGCAGGATGCGATACCATACAGTTTATTGATCAATCAACCACACCTCCTTCTTATAACATTGTTCAATGGTTCTGGGATTTTGGAGATGGTGATACATCAGACCTTCAGCATCCTCTTCATGAATTTCCCAATGGAGGCATTTTTGATGTAATGCTTGCTATAACAGTTGATTCCATGGGCTTTCTGTGTTACGATACCGTTGAATATCCAGTGGTCGTTCCTTCTTCTCCAACAGCATACTACACCTGGACCCCTGATCCAACCTGCCAGGGCGACGACACCTGGTTTTTCG
>CAZDWF010000049.1:3504-24345 GCA_964508895.1 uncultured Bacteroidales bacterium | reverse complement strand
GGTTAGAATTTGGAGGAGTATACCCTTACCATGCTGGATTTTCTGTGACTCCTACCCCCAATAATAATTCTTTAATTTTGGCTTTTATGAACTGTCTATTTTTTTGCTGGAAATAAGATAAATATTTCACTTAACCAGGATATAAAATCAAATCAGATTTTACAAACTTTGTATGATTTCAGCTTATCTTTTAGGAACGATGAAATTGAGGCATCCAGAAATTAAGGATTCCGGAATTTCGACTTATTTTAGATAGGGAGAAATTTTTGAACGGAGAGAATAAGATCCGTCAATTCAAGATCTGACAAATTCCAATAAAAGTTCATAATCCCCATTGTCAGCACTTTTCAGAGCTTCGATATATTTCTTCCTGTCTTCCCCAGTTTTTATGAGATTAGATCTGCCCCAAGTGAAAGGTGATTGATTAAGAACATACTCTAAAAGAATATCAGCCATTAACCTGGCATGCCTTCCATTGCCATTTGGAAACAAATGTATCAACACTAATTTATGATGGAATCGAGCAGCAATCTCATCTTCAGAAAACGGCTTATGTTCAATCCAGTATTCTGCATCATCACACAATTGTTTTAGATCTATAGGGATTTTATACCATGGCACACCTATATTCTTATCACTTCTCCTGAAAGTACCTGCCCACTTCCAGACATTACAAAACATCTTCATATGGAGTTGTTTCATGAAATGTTCATTTAGAATGTCTTTAGGTTTTCGTTCTTCCACCCATGCTAGAGCTTCATTGATGTTGTCCTGCTCCCATCGATCCAGCTCTTCTCTTTTAGTGATATGAGTAGGGATCAATCCTTCGATTTCGTTAGGATCAAGCGGTGTTGCACCTTCTGGATAATTAAATTCCACCATTATTTATCCCATAGTGTTCTAGGCATCTTTTCGATAATTTCAGTGATCATACTTTCCATTAACTTTTCTTTTTCAGATAAACCGAGTTCTTGTTTTTCCAATCGCATCATCTGATCGCTTCGGTCCATACGTTTCTTAGCTACAATTCTTGCCTGATTTCTAACAGTATCTTCGAGGGTCTGTTTGGGTACAAAGCTGTAGACAAATTCACAATTCAAAGCTTCAGCTACATTTCTCAGTGTTTTGACTGTGATATTGCCAAGCTTTTCATCCTGCTCAATACGGCTGACACGTTGCTTGTTGGTATCTAAACGTTTGGCCAATTGCTCACCTGACATACCCAGAGCATCCCTGACAGCACGAATCCATCCCTTCCTGGGAGGAACTGTTGCCTTCAGAGGCAAGAACTGTTTCAATGTGACATCCAACTGCTCTCTAGCCAATTTTTTCTGTTTTGCTTTCATATTTCCACCTATTATCAAAGCTTAAGTGTCCATAAATACATAGACAGTATCGGCAATATAGTCAATATATATATAGATTATTTGTTGATTTTAGTCTATTATTTTATGGACTATTTTGGCTTGCAGGTTTATCTAAAAATCAAAATTGAAATCCCCCAAGTGCACCAAAACGTGCACCAACCATGTACAATTCAACTACTATTAAACAACTATTGGACTACTATTTCACTGCATCTAAGTCTTTGTGAAACAATGTAATACGTTGATATTCAAAGACTTACAAACTGGACTGAATCCATCTGAAAATCCGTGTGTCGGCGGTTCAAATCCGCCCCTGCCCATTTATAACTCAAGGCTTCACAATTACTTACGATTGTGGAGCTTTTTTTGTTTCATTTCAAAATAGTAAGTGCACCAAAGTGCACCAAAAAGATGACGGAGTGAAAGCTTTAATTTGTTGGGAATTCTTCCACCAGCAACTCCCCCAACCCTATATTACTTGCCTGCCTTGCCCTATCAAGATAGTCCTTCTTTATTGCCAAATAAAACTCATGGGTGGTTTGGAATGAACTATGACCAGCCAGGGTCATTACATCATATTCACTACATCCTTGATGAAACCAATTACTCAGAGCAGTCCTACGCAGATCGTGGAAAGTCCCTTTTTTCTTAATACCAGCTCTTTTTTTGATAGATCCAAACTGTCTATAGAAATTATTGACGACTTTTAATCTGGAATCAGAATACGACCATTGCCCTTTTTTTCTGCATTTCTGGATATAATCATATCTTTGAGGAGGAATAAAGACATAAGGATAGCCTACGGAACGTTTGGAATGAAGGTCTATTAACAATTGAATTGTAATCTGATTCAAAGGAACAGTTCTTTCATCTGTATCTTTAATAAGCCATTCCCAAGTTTCATCTGTATTATCCTTAGCTGTAATGTCAATTGCATGATCATCAAAATCAATATCTCCCCAGCAGAGATTTAACAATTCGCCACGTCTCATACCTGTTTCCAGAGCAGTCAAGATCATAATATCCCAAGATAGAGTCGTATTAGGATTATTCTCTGCAACAAACTGCTTAGATTCTCTAAGTATCCGATGACATTCATCTTTAGAGTAGATTCGAATTTTCTTCTTTTTGGGAACTTTTGGCATATTAATATATTGGAAGGGATTTTCTTCAAGTTGTTTTCTTTGGACTGCCAACCCAAATAGTCTTTTAAGTTCTCTCAGCTTTTTAGCAACTGTCGCCTTACTGTTGCCTTTATCAAGACATACTTGTCGATAATATTCACCATGTTGAAGTGTGATTTTTTGAAAATCGATATTACCGACAACATCAATAAAATCTCTTGCCGCCTCATCATATTGTTCACGAGTGCTTTCACGAATCTGATCCCCGGTTCTTTTCAAGCTATCTCGGGTAAAGTCTTTCAACCTCATTGATTCTTGTGGACAGAAACCCATCCGAAGTTCTTTTTCCTTCTGAAGACGCTGTTTTTCTGCCTTCTTTTTATCGGAATGACCAAGGGAAGGGACTTTAAATTTACCATCAAGATCATAATATCGAAGATAATATGTAAACTTAGTCCCATCCTTGGATGGTCTTCTCCACAGTCTAACTAAGTTCTTTTTTTCTCTCATAATTAGTGCCTTTCTTTATGCTCTACACACACGCCAAAATTTCTTTAAGTTGTCAACGCTAATTTCTAATAGTTTCAGATTTTATCCAGTCCAATACTGCTTTTTTAGGAAATAGTAGTTTATGGCAGATTTGAATACGGGGCAGATCCCTGAAACGAATGAGGTTTTTGACTACATTGTGATAATTATGAGAATTACTAACTTCAGGGATACGGAGAAACTGAACAAGCTCATCTTCAGTCATCAATTCATTGAATAACCCATTTTCAGATGAGGTTGTCATGTAAGGATTTTTAACAAGTTTTAACTGTTTATTTGTCACTTTAATTCCCTAGCTACAAAACAACAATACATACACACATAGATGCCCATAACAAAAACACATTCAATAGATAAATTGAAATTTCGGAATATATTTAATCACTTCCAAAATATTTGAAAGTTTCCAAAGAACAGTTGACATATACAACAATATCTCATTCTGTTACCTGCTCTTCATCATCTTCTTCTTGTTCGATGTCCATTAGTTCAAAGCGATTAACTCTATTTCTTAGGTCTCTTCTGATCTTAGCTTCTTTCCATTTTCTTCTCTTTACTATAAGCTCTGCCTTTCGAGTCAACAGATGTTGATAAATGTCTATTTCATTTCCTTCAGCAAAAACCAGAGACTGCTCAAATTGATATTTCTTTAGACAATTAATTTGGATAATCTCACAACACATCCCATAGTAGGCTTTTGCCAGAATGTAACGCAAAGACTTCAATCTCTTTTGTAATATCGTTTCATTTTCAGAGTAATGAGCCTCCAACTCAGGCAGAACATCCAATCCGTGCTGATGCGAAGATAAACGAATGCGTCTTCTTCCGGGTTCCTTTTCAAGTATTTTATAATCACCGCCAGTCCCTTCGAAGATGTATTCAAAGTTTTCTGTTTCCGGGTGTTCCAATTCACAAAGAATATCTTCGATTACATTTCCCTGTTGATGCCAAACACGATGATTATTTTTTGTTACGTGTGCCATTTCCAACCTACCTTTCTTCAATAATATTTAGTTATTATATTCTGTTACTTCTACGGAAATTCTTATGCAGCCAACTTCTTCTGTCTATTCAGAGCAGAGACGATATCTGCCATTGCATCTCTAATATCTCTGCCATCAATCTCATTGCCCAAACAGGTCCATCCATTTACTTTCTGCCGAGTAAATAATTCGATGCGAGGAACATTGCCATACAGCTCTACAATCCTATCTCTGACAATGTCAGGCTTTTTGCTATGTCTTTCTATGGGAGTGTCAATCACGGAGTGCACGGATCTACTGAGTCTTGGAAGACCTTTTCCTTTACTTGCAAGCAAACATAATTCAGCATTTGCACGGGTATAATGCCCATTCCCCCAAAACCACGTATCCGTATTCTTCTTGTTCCTTTTGACCCAAGTAAACGCATTGGTTTTGTAGATGAAACCCCAGGATTTCATTACCTCAAAAGATTGAGCAAGCAGAGGCATAGTAATCCACATAAACAGAACAGCATTGTCAGCAGTTATGTCAGCAATAGGTAATGCTTTTATGTCGTCTAAAGTCATAACATTGTAATGACTGTCTGCTGTCCTTGTTGTTTTCTTACTCCAACAGCTGTAGGACCACGGTGGGTCAGCATAAACGATGGAGTATTTCGGTTTTGCAGGGTTTTCCAATTTGATATTATTGTCCATAACACTTTCCTTTCTTATGCACAGACTAAGTAATGAGGTTTTAGTTGAGGGATATTGAAAATTAGTATTTCAGAATGAAATTTAACTTTTCCAAAACAATTTACAGGTAACGAGATAATAGAAGAAATCTCCATATTCTCTTTGAGCCAATTCCATCGAGAGCTGCTCATCGTTTGATTCAGACGAAATCCCATCGGGACGAACAATACGATAGGAATATTTTTGCCAAATAGTTTGACAATATGTCTTAAGAATATTTCGGGATATAGCTTTCTACCTTTTGCTCCATTAAAAGGAGGATTACAAAGAATCAAGTCGGGGATTTCGTAATTCCATCCTTCAATTTCTTCAAACTTCCCAAGGATAAACTGATCACAGCATGCTTTGGAGTTCTTATCAATATCAACACCAATGACATTTTGAAATCCCCCCATCCACGGCTTTACAAGCGAGCCTTGTCCGATTGCTGGGTCAAGTATTGTTATAGGCTCTATGTGACTTGACAAAATATCATAGATATACTGACTTACTTCCAGAGGTGTGTATATAGTCGAGTCTTTTCTCTTAATGTAATAATTGTTTCTTTGTATGTTATACGGCTGAGACATCGTTCTATCTCCTATTTAAGTTATTAAAAATATGATTGACGAATTAATCAGTATTATTAGGCAGCAGATAAGCTATAGCTGATCTGCTGCCTGATGGAGTTTGTCATGCTGCTTTCTTGCTGGCATTCAACGATTCTTGTTCGCTCTGAATCCAATCTTTTGCTTCTTTACAATAAGTCTCAGAAGCATCAAGATGGATAAATCTTCTCTGATTCTTTACACAAGCAACTGCCACCGTTCCACTACCTCCAAAAACGTCCATCACAAGGTCATTTTTAAAGCTGAGAAGTTTGACAATATTCTCCGCCAATTTCAGAGGGAATGGGCAGACATGGGAAGTCGGATTCTTTGCTCCGGTTGGGATACGCCATATGCTCTTGGTCAACTCATTATATTCTTCAGTTTGAATCTCAGAGAGATCATTCGTAATACAGGGCAATTCCCATTGCTCTTTAGAGTAGATTAGGATATTAGAGTGCATCGGACGAATTTTGGGATTATCAGGATAACCGCAACTGGTCCAAGGGGCTGCATTATTCCCAACCTTACCCTTATCCCAAATAATCGTATCTCTATAGCAATACCCAATCTCCCTCATTATCAGCAACAGTTCAGCTTCGATGGGCCTTCTGTATTCGAAAGATTGGTCCTCTTTCTCACGGGTCTTGATCTGTTCGATTTCAATTGCTATCCTTCCGCCCTTACGCAACTTGGGATAACAAGCAGCAAAAACTTCTTTAAGCCAAGCCAAATAATCTTTCCATTTAAGGCTATCTTTATTCTTGTCGATCTTGTAATCCATCGATACGTTAAATGGCGGAGATGTAAAGATCAGAGATACAGAGTTGTCCGGGACAAGCTTTAATCCTTCCAAGACCTTGGTATGAATTACATTATTTTCAATTCCCTTAGACAAATCATTTGTGTAAGGGAATATCGTGAGATTTTTATTTTTTTTAGATTCCGCTTTCTTCATACGTTTTACATCATTAAAACCTTGGGCAATGGAGATCTCTCCGTTATCCAAGTTCTCAACGACTTCTTTGTTTTTCTTATAGTCAATGATTGTCAATATCTTGTTCATCGTATCTCTAGACAGACCGGCTTTATTGGCAAGTTTTTGCCTAACATCTATCGGTTTAAATACATCGTTTGATATCTTCCGACCTTTTTTACCTCTGCCTTGACTCATCTTCTTATTCGCATTAGCTTGTTTTTCATAATCTTTCCTCCAAATATCAACAGCCAACTTCCCCCTTTGCCAACTGTTAAGGTTGAGTCGCTGAAGCTGATTATTGCCAACCCATTCGACTGCTTCTTTTCGACTTGCAAAACTCAAGTAGATGATGTCATAGGGGATATTATGCTTTTTACAGTATGCAAATTTGAAGTAGTCAGTCAGAAGAAGATTTTCTTCCTTCCATACTGCAAAAACAGCAAATCCATCTTCATTTTTCAGCCGGTCTTCAAAGATAGACAACTCTTCGTCAACAACAGTTTGCTGAGGCAACAACTTAGAGAAATAAGTGGCAATTTTCGGTTCGTTATGACTATTTTTAGATCTACTAATTTTAATATTTGTATTCATCTTTGTCTCTCTTTCTGAGCATATGCTCAAATATATTTGTAAGTTATAGGCAGACCTTATCTGTATTCAGTAGTCTGCAACTAAGAAATTTGTTAAATCTTGTTATGGGTCCGCAGCAACAAAGCCGATCAACTGAGGTTGGGCAGCTTAGGAGTTACGGAGTCAGATGAAGACATCAGGGAGGAGCTTTGTTTTTACTCATTGCATTCATTCGTCTTTCTATCAGTCGTTTTTTCATTTTTACATTCCTTTCATTTTGAAGTTATCAATCCTTAGAATTTATTTTTGAAACTCCTGTTAAATTTTTTTTAACATTATTTTTGACTCTATTTTGATTGATTCTGCATACCCTTCTGATCTGATGCTTGACCGTCATCTTGTCTTTATCATCTGATATTTTCTTCATTTCCAAATCCCTATCATTGGGTCCATAAAAACAAGCAGCGACGACCGCTGCTATCTGTCAGTTAGAAATAATTTCTTACTTCTCTGTGAATATTTTCATTTCATATTTTTGTCTTCACCACCGCTTGGTAGTTTTGTTTTTTTAACTCTCTGTGAAAGTAACCATGTTTGAACTTTCTCAAGGCCAATCACCACTCACGCCAAAAGAAAGAAATGAAGTTTGAATTCTCTGTGAATGTTTTTTGCTGGTAATGATTTGAGGATTCTGTTAGATTGAAGGATCATAAATGTGCATTTACACTTTAGGAAGGATTAAGGATATGAATAATGAATGTAAGTCAGCTACTGATAAAGATTTGCGAAAAATAAAACTAGTCCAAAACAAGAAGAAAAAGACCTCAAAAAAGCTCTGTTCAGCTGTCCTAAAGAAGCTCAACAAGCTGAATTCTCTGCTCAAGCAACAAGACTCTAAATGCTGGCAGATTGGTGATATGTGCATTGAATTAATGGATAATTACTATTTATCCTTAAAGATGATTGCAGAATTTACCCATTATTCAAAAGCCAGAATCAGCCATTTTCACCTGACCGCACGAACGTTTGATAAAAAACATAGGAAGGGTTATACATTTGAAGACAGTCTGACCGCCAGGCAGATCTGGCTCAGACTTCCCAGACTTGAAATGACGCCTATCCAAATCAGAAAAATAGTATCAAAACTGAAGAACAAGCGACCTCGACAAGTCCGTGCTTATTTTATTCAACAATTAATAGAAAAAGAAAAGAATCAGTCTATCGCTTCTTCATCTAAAGTCAGCTTCAATAGTGGCTGTCTGATTAATAACTGCTATCACTCTGACTATAGGGATATTATCCCTAAATTACCTATTGGATCTGTAAAAGTGTTCCTCTGCGATCCTCCGTTTGGAACCTATAAGAAGCTTGAAGATGGTCACTATATGTCGTCTAAGAGTGAAACCAGTGGGATGAGGGATGACTGTGATAATGGATCTACTGAAGAAGCTTTGTCTGTTACATTACCATTATTTGAAATATGTCTGCCTAAATTAGCTACTGATGGAGTGTTGTTATTATTTCAGCCTGGCGGAAAAGCAGACAGACCTGAAATCCTTCTTCAGGCAGATAAGTATGGATGGAAATGTGATTATGCTCTAACATGGTTAAAAGGGAATATTAAATCCGGTAACAGTATCTATCCTTATAGAGTCTGCTCAGAGAAGATATTGATCTTCAGCCGGAAAACTGACAAGGTTCATAAGCAGGAAAACACGCTAGCATTCTCTGATGTCCTTGATTTTCAGACTGAAACTCAGTCAGCTACTATTAAAATGGATTATGGGAAGATGAAGATGGGTGATTATCACATCTTCCAGAAACCTGCTAAATTGATGGAATTTCTGATTCAACAACATAGTTATGCATCGGATTTGATAGTGGAACCGTTTGGTTGTTCAGGAGCTGGAGTCATATCATCTGCCAGACTCAACAGGAACTGGGTCTATATCGAGTCAAATGAAGAGAATTACATCTGGGCTAGCCAGAGAATCAAAGAAACAGTTTCTGAGTTATCTACTCAAGCAGGCTAAAACAGTTCAATCTGGTCAATCCTGGCAACTCTGGTAAACAACCAGAAGACTATCAAGGCTTGTAACTTGTTTATAAACCTTACAACAACCACTTATCACATTCAGTCTGATAAAAAGGTTGTCTGATTATAGTATCACTTTTCAGAGTTTTATTAATATCCAGATTTTCTTCCGGATGTGAAAAACAACATGATAAAATATATTCATAAACAACCAAACGAGCTGAAGTTTTTAATATTTTGAGAAGTGACAAGTTATGGAGTAAATATTAACAAACAGCTCAGTTTCTTTAACAAGTGAATTAGCAAATAAGAATTAGTTTTATTTCTATTTATGACTGAAGAACCACTTTTTCTATTTAGTCTGATATTCTTTTTTCCTTTCCGTTGTAAAAGAAAAAAGAAATAAAAAAAGCGATGGGTGCAATAGTAGATCAATTGTAATAATAGTATTAATAGTTGTGTGCAACCTATCAGTGCAACCTGTGACAGTTATAGGTGCAACATAGGTGCAACCTGTTGATGGAAATCAGTTGAAAATCAGAGTTAAAACCAGAAACTTTGTTTTTGGCTCAATAATAAGGTTTATCGGTGCAACCTATCAGTGCAACCTGAAATAATGACTGATTTATGAAAAGTTCATAAAAACTCAAGCGATACAAAGGTATTTTCTGCGTGTGGCAGAAGATAAATATTGAAGTTGTAATGATCATGAAGCAGTAAATGTAACAGCAGTTAAATATATACGAATGTAATGGGTTATTCAATTTGGGTTGTTCTGCTGTTAACCAGATTGTTTAACCCGTTTTTGTTGGGGGAAATATGAAGATTTTTAAATTTAAGGGAAATCTATCCAAGGAACAAAAAACGAAACAAGTTGAAAAGTTGCTAAATATCACATTAATCAAAGATGAAGGAATTAGGTATCGGCATATATATCGAGTGCTTAAAATGCTTGGTTTCAATTCTGAGAAAGCCAAGAAAAAGATGGATCGAGATTATGGTTGCTCCGATTTCGATCTCATTGATAATGAAATAAGGGTTACAGATGAACTTGAAACCTGTGAATTTGAAACGAACTCTCCCTTTGTTGATATCTATTGCACCTACCATGTTAATCATTATATCAAGTTTGAAGATGACCTGGTTCTTTATGAAGATAAAAATGGTAAAAGGAAATACATTAAAGTCGAAGAACTTCAATACTATTATTTTCGGCTGAATACCCGTCCTTTACTCCGATTCTACTGACAGGACTGAAAGACTCTGGGAAGTCTGTTGTAGCACACGCTTACTCTAATAGCTTAGGGTGCGATAAATGCTATACAATTACTGGTTCTTCTCTGAGTATGGGAGGAATTGACATCGTTTCGTGTCTGCAAAAGGGAACTGACTTTAGCTCGTATTATATTAACGATATTGATGCCCTCAGCCCCTACTGTATTAGTATCCTGTCCGATATATTGACAGACCAGAAATTAGTTATCAGAGAAATCCCCCGTTACAGAAAAGCGTCAGTGGAATCTTTTCATAAATTGCTTATGTTTTCCACCACTGACTTAAACCAAATTAGTTCTGATCTAACTAAGCTGGTTGATATTCAGTTAAATATCAATATTGACTGTTCTTCCGAAGAAATCTATCAAATACTAAATCAAAGAATTCAGTATTTGGGTTGGCAGATAAAAAATGGGGAATTGCTTAGGAATATTTCTGAGGTTGCATTTGAAACAGTCAGTATAGCTATAAAGATATTGGCTTGGACATATCGATGTTGTAGATCCAGTGGTGAAGATGTTATGACTGCCAAGCATCTTAATCAAGCATTGCATTTGATGAAAGACGATAAATCGTGAAGATTTTAATCAGTCTGTTATTTCATTTCTTCCCCCCAAAAAGATTCAGTTGGGATAGGTTACTAGGTCAGATACTTGGATCAGTATTTGTCATCGTCGTTTGTGCAATAATAAACTACTTTCCTGACAACGGTGTAGTTTATTGCAAGGTCAGCAATGCTGAGGTAATTCAATTTCTGTTAATCAGCATAGTCATTTCACAGGGAGAATAAATTCTCAATCTACAATGAGTAAATACTATTATTTGGGGAAAACAGAAATGATTATCAGAGCTATTACAAAAGCAAAACATAAAGTCATTGACAAATATACTGTCTATTTTATGAATAGTAGTTGCCTGACTCTTTCTTCTAACCCTGATTCCATCCAAGGAGTCAGCCAGTGGGGAGAATATTTTGGGATTAATGATGCAGATTTTGAGGAAGCAGTAGAAAATAATAATCAGATGCTTATCTTAGGCAGGGTTGAAGAGTTGATAAACTTCTCTGATTTGCCTTCTATTATCCAGGCACATATTGTGAAGAGAATAGCAGATATAGATGAAAAATAGATTATTCTAGCTCTTTGAGGAGCTTATTGAATGCTGTTTTTGGGCTAGTATCACAGGCTTTTGCCCATTGAATGAACTCGGTAATATCGACCCTTCTGTTGGCAGTTTCACAGTTATATATCCAAGATTGAGGCTTGTTAAGTTCTTTTTCTAACTGCCGTTGTGTCAGACCTGCTTTTTCTCTCATTTCCCGTAAAAATACAGGTAACATTCTGTATTTTAGGCTCTGTTGTGCTTTCATATGACACAGTTTAAGTGTCATGGCTCTTGACACAGTTTCCGTGTCAGGATAAATTATTAGTTAGAAGATATTGTAACATGTGAAAAGGAGATAAACTGAATGCTTGATTTTAATTGTTCAGGTTGTGGGCATACCTATCAGCTACCAGAAAAATATGCTGGAAAAAAAGCACGTTGCAAGAAATGTAACAAGATGATCAGAATTCCTGTCAATTCCAAATCTCCTGACCTAATTGATAGCAATGATAAAGATGAGCTCGTAGTAGCAGTTGGGAATTTTAATAACGCAATTAAATCGTCCCAGTGAATCATATGTCGTTTTTAGTATTTTCAGAGTAAGATCAATATATTAGGAGATGAGAATAATGAAAGTTGCTTCTCAAAGATCGTTGGAATTGACAACCTTTACTATGGTCATTTTGGTGCTATGCACTCAGTCACTATCCTTTGGAGAGGTAAAAAAAGGAAACTCCAAATCAGAATTAATATCCTACTTAAATGAATTGGCACCTTTGGTAGATGCTTTAGATAAAGTTGCTGTCCGATTTGAAGTAGGAATTAACTATTCAGATTTTGGTGAGGAGTTAGTAACTCTGGTTAGTATTTATAATAATATCGAGATACCAAATTCTGAAGCAGCATGGTTTCTCATCTTTCCCGCAGAATTTTGTGTGGAGAGTTATAAAAACTTATATGATTCTTGGGGGAACTGGATATCCAAAAATAGTGCTTTCTCTTTGATCCTTAAAGAGGATTATTTAGATATCGCCAAAATGTATCATAACAGTTTTATTGTTCGGTATAAATTAATTAAAAAGCTGCTGGATTCCAACGATAAAGAAGTCAAGCATATAAAAAGTAGCCAGTTGCAACCGATTGCTGAAGCAACATTAAGAATCAAAGATCCAGAAGCAGCTGTAAAAGGTTTTCTTAGGACTGCTAATGGAAATATGAATAAAATGCTACCAATACTTATGGATAGGGACGGTAAAGGTTTTATTCATACTGAAAAAATAGCAGCGTATTTAATTACAATAGAAGATCAAAAGCAACTTTTTGAGCACATGCAAACATTATCAGATGCTAGTCTTCGTTTTATGGCTGCAGCAAGACACCGTAGGAATTTAAATACAGATTCAATAATTAAGTCTTTAGAAACAAATGCTGAAGTAATGACAAGACAATTAACAATTATTGGCAACAAGATGAAAGGTAGCCAAAACCTAAAAGATGATACTATCTTAAAGAAAGTCAAGAAATCACCTGACAAAACAGCAAGTGCCTTGGAAATCAATGATACTGGCGTTGAATATTTCAACAAAGGTGATTACAAACAAGCAATTAAGTTATTCCATAAAGCCGCAGAGATGGGCAATAGCAGTGCAATGAATAATATTGGAATGGCTTATTACGAAGGTAAGGGAGTTGCAAGGGATTATGAGGAGTCTTTTAAGTGGTTCCAAAAGGCAAGTGAAAATGGTAGTGTAAGTGCTAAATATAGTGTAGGTATGGCATATCTTGAAGGAAAGGGAGTTCCGCAAAACGCTGTCAATGCAATAAAATGGTTGAAGAGGTCAGCGGAAGAAGGAAATATTCGCTCAATGTATAATCTTGGCTTTATCTACTCTACAAATACTTATGGAAAACAAGATTACTTAGAATCTTTGAAGTGGTATCAAAAAGCGGCTGAAATGGGAAACTCTGACGCTATGCTTAAATTAGGTCTTATATAACAGAAGAAAGGGTTCGTGCAGGCAATCCCGTTTTAGAGGCCAAAACATTCAATTTCATGTTCTTATGTTTTGCCAGTTCTTTGAGATAATTACGCTCAATCATATCCAATCCTAACTCGTCAATCTGAAGCAAATGAAACGCTTTTCTAACATCTTCCATCTTGATAACAGTTCTATTGTTAGAGCAGGCAATATTCCATGCCATTTGAAGATTACGCTGGATAGCAATACGAGGTGTAGCTTTGCTTCTTTTGCTTATCTCATATAAAACATCTTTCGACTCTATATCCCATCCCAAAGCAAAAGCCCTTTGAGCCAAAATATCAGTTAATGTTTCAGTGCAGTAATAATCAGTCCTGCAAATCAGCCTTGCTCTATTTCTTAAGGCATCTTGTAGTTGGAATTCATGAGTCGATGCAAATAACAGAGTAAAATCAGATAGAGGGATAGCTTGCTTATGCTTTTTTCCTCTTTTAGGAGCAAACAGTATTTTTTCAGATATGGCAGTCAGTAAGATATGTTGATTTTTGCTGTTTAATGCTTGAGCCTCGTCCACCAGAATAGTAGTGTCAGCGTCGGCGGTTAATAAGATATGAGTCAGTTCAGAAGAAGAGTTGAGCATTTCACCATTCGTCTCAACAAATTTGAGATTTGCCAATTCACAGTGGATTGCTTTAGCTAGAGCGGTTTTCCCGGTTCCGGACGGACCGACTAAGAGGACAGGCCCGAACGTAGTTTTATCCTGTTTGATGGCTCTGTTCTGGAAATAGGCATCCAAACTGGTTCTTAGCAGCTCAATAAGATGTGGTTGTCCTTTGATGTGGTTCAGACTGGTAATCTCTGTCTGGTTGACATCGGTTCCTACTTCAGTTGACATTATGTGACTCCAATAGGTTAATATTCAATGCTTACATCTTATAGAACTGAATTTTTCGTTCTCTGTGAAATTAGCCAGGCGGGTGTAACGCTGCTGAAGATTAAAGTCAAGGAGCAAAAGTAGAAAACATACCAGAAAAAAGCTACCAGGCATTCATAGTTCAAAATAAGGAGATTTCCCTGTTATTACTATCACCAGAGCATATAACAAAAGAATAACTGATTTTAGACGAAGTATTATCTTTTCAGAAAAATAAGAAATCTGTTTATTATCGATGAAGATGAGATAGATGCGGTAGGTTGAAAGCAGGAGAAAATGATGAAAAAGTTTATTCTCTGTGAAAAATAGATTGGAAAGATTTCACAGAAAAGTTTTTATATACCCCCTGACCTCAGGCCTGTTGGTTTTGATACCTCCTGAGAATATAAATTACCTCCCCTATAATCGGCTTTTATCACAGGGGAATATTTTGCCCAGAAGATAATAAGAATTTGAGTTATGGTTGTTTACAGAATGAGCAGGAAGACCTGCCAGGATTGAAATGTGCAGCTCTGGTGGAAAGTGTGAGGGATAGGAAGCTTTATAACTTTTTTACAAAGCTTAGAATCACTACTATCTTAAGATCATCTGAAACAGTTTTTCTTTATTTCCGCGGAAAAGATGTTATAATAGAAAATACAAATGCAAATCTCTTTTCAGGAGGTGAGTCATGTTTGATAGTCCAATTGATCAGAAGATTCAAGATGGTCTTAAAATGCAGGCAACCTATGCTTCACTAGCTATTCTCAGTTCTTTAGTTCAAGCAGACCATCCACCTGTCTCGAATGACAATCTAAAGAAACTGGCTGATGTTATTTATACTTGTCTGTATTCATTTCAATACTTAAATGAATCTTCTTCTGCACAGGAATTCTTAAAACTACATTTAAGTGAGATGGAGTATCTTGACTGGGAGCCAGAATTGATGGGTGGAGTGGGAGAGTAGGAAATTATCTTGCTCAACCTTGATAAATTCTACCCCGTAAAACTACGGGATTTTTAACTTTTTTCAAAAAATCAGAAATTCACTATCAAAAACGAATAGTCGAGATGCGTTGTATATAGTAGGAACTATGGGGAATATTGGCTCTAATTCCTGAAATATTTTGATTTATCACAAAAAAAGACAATTCCCATTGAAAAAGAAACGGAATTGAGTTAAAATTGATGGTGAATAAGGGATTCATTCAGGAACAGGGAGAAGCATCTTGAAGAAGGGAACATCTTAGAAACTCTCCAAGGGCAGGAAACTATTTTTTTGAGGAGATGGAATTATGAAAAAAACAGTATTATTCTTGTTTGTGATCGGTGTATTCTCTGTCTGCAATGCAGAACTTACTTGGGAATATACATCCCCCTTAAATGTAATTGAAACAATAACAGATATTGGAGGAGGAAACTACCGTTATGAGTATTCCTTTACAAATGTTGACACTTCGACCATATGGGATTTTCATCTATATACAACTTTCAATACTCAGCTTGAGAATACTTTCAGTGGATATGATAAATGGGAGAAATGGTTCATAACTGTAGCTCAATATGGAGACACGTATGATCCGCGGATTCTTGACGATGATATCATCGGTGGTGTCTCTACAGCATATGAATATTGGTGGTGGGGTGAAACATATGGCATTCAGCCCAATAATATTGCCGAAGGATTTACTTATCTATCTAATATATATGATCCATCTCCTAAATATTACGCCTACACTACAATCGAAACAAATGGGCCTGGTCCTTACCTACAAGATAAGATGTCTGCTGTCGGAACTACTGTTCCCGAACCTTGTTCCTGCTTTTTGTTATTGGCTGGGTCTATGGTCTTATCGAGAAAGAGGAGAAAATAGTAAGCAAAACTTTTTTCATGGAGGAATTAAATGAAAACTCTAAAGCAAACCTTTAAAGCATTTCTTTTTCTTTCTTTTTTTATCTCCTTTGATTTTATTTACGCCAAAACTATTTTCGTGGCTAATCATGCAAATGATGGAGTAGCCGCTTACAAAACGGAAAGCAATCAATTAGAATTTCAAAAAACTATCGACCTGCCAACAAATGGATGGGGACCGTCAGATATAACAATTGATCCGACATCTGGGATTTTATTCGTTACGAATGAAAATAGCACTGCGGGAGGAGGAAATGTAATCGAATTAATCCAAGCACGCACTTTCTTGCGAGCAGGATCAATTACATTAACAACAACATCATTTCTTATATGCATATCTATATCTCCTTTGAAAATGGTGCCATACACTACCGCCAGGAAGGATTACCCTCAAGCGATTCTTTTGTAATTTCCTTATTTGTTATTTTTGTTTGTTGACCGAGAAAATTAAACAATTCTGACTTCAAGTATCTGAACCTCTTTCCCACCCTAGTAGCTTTAAGCAATCCTTCTGACCGATAGTATTCAAGAGTAGCTTCGGGGTGTTTTGGTCCACCTTCATCCAGTCTCAGAAACTTAATTGCCTCTTCTTCAGTGAGTAGATCGGGGACTGGGGTTCCGTCCGCAAAATAACTAATTGTTATACTATTATTGTTTGCTACCATATCATTCTCGTTTCAATTCAAAACTTCTTCTATAATATTACTTTACATAGTTCCTTATCACATTTCAGAAGAATTCTATTATTAATTAAAATTCACAAATGTTTCTTCGCAGAAACAGAGAGAGATTTCTGACAAAAGATAACTGGACGAAAAATCACTATTGCAGAAGGGAGATTGGAAGGCTTATCAGACTCCCCATTCATAACGAATTTCACCCTGCCCTTAATGAACCAGATTTCACCTTTCATTGCATAATCATGCCACCACCTTGTATCCGTTGCAGAAGTTACCAGACATACAACTGTTGCTCCCTCAAGGCTGGATTCATATGCCTTCTTCATCCACTGGCCTATCACTCCTCTGCTATAGGGAGGGTTGCACCAACAGACTCCCTCCCATTTCTGCTTCAAACCATTTTGCTTCTTGCTGTAATACTTTTTACATTTTGCATTGTCTTTGCTGGCACAGACATCTATGGTAAAATTGAATTGTTTATTAAGATCGTCAAACAACCACTGAGGAGTAGCCCAATACTCATAACTGTTGTTGCTGTGTCTTGTCGGAGTATTCATTATGCCACCTCCTTCCTATGCTCGACAATTTTTTCGATCGCTACATATATATCCTTCCCATCGATGTCGTTGCCATAAGAATCCCAGCCAATAGCTTTCTCTCTGGCAAATAATTCGGCTCTTGGGATATCTCCCATCAGACTTACAATCCTATCTCTAACTTCAGGTGGTTTTGCACTATGTCTGCCAAGATGAGCTATAAAGACCAGATACATAATGAAACTGATGAGTTTCACGTTATTTATCTGACGGACCATCTTGAGGTTCTTCAGTATGAATTTGACAAAATTAATGCTGATTTATATTTGTTGCGGAAAGAACTTAAAATCTTGAAAAACAAAGAAAATGTGTCAGCTAGTTAAAGGAAAGTTAAGAAATATATCGAATACACGAATATGCAGAAGGAAGGCTCTGTAATTAATTGACAATCACAGGATAGGATTATAAGAGGTAGATTTAAAAGGAAGCACTTATAAAATTATGTAAAACTATATATGGTTACATATAATCCTGTCCTTGCCTGGAATAGCCTTCCCTGTTCCAGGCATATTTTTTAAGGACAGTATTATGTATATAGAAATGGAACCGAATTATGATAAGAATAAGTATAAAACTGAAAAACAATTCATCAATTTACTACTCAAGAATATGGATCTGGTCAACAAATGGTTCAACAGTCACCTGACCGTCGAAATGTTTCCTTCGGAGTTTCATCATGTTTTGAAGGAAATCAAGAATAGCTATGTAAATGGATGTCTGTTAACTGGCAGGACATATCGTTCAGAAGTCAAAAAGCTGTTTACTCCTCGAGAAAGAGCACAATATGAGACTCTTTTCAATTCAATTCTATTGTCAATTGCAAACAGAGATGACTATTCATTACTTGAAAAGCAGATAGTAGAAGCATATCAAAAAAGGATATCCAATAAAGCTGTATTGGATTTTGCAGATAAATTTGCAACTGCAACACCTGAAGAAAAAGCCAGCAGTTGTCAGAAACTAGCAGATACTCTAAAGGACCTATGCCTAAAGAACCGTTTTAAGCAGGATTTCTCAAAATATCTGTCATTTCCAATAGAGTCAATGCCAACTGTTCTGCGTCCTTTAACTCAGGCCGCTTCAGCTTCAATTATTTGTCCAGAGGATTACATTGGAATTCCTCTGCTGACATCGATGGCAGGAACCATCGGCAGAACCTATCAATTAATGGTCAAGCCAGGATGGTATGAATCGACATCACTTTGGACGGTTGGAGTAGGAAGACCCGGCTCAGCAAAGAGTCCAGCTCTCAGTAAAGCTGTGAAAGGAGTGTATGAAATTCAAAATCAATACATTGAAGATTATAAAGAGCAGATGAAGCAGTATGAAACTGGATATAAACTTTATAAGAGGCAGTTGAGACGATGGGAAAAGAGTAACGGCAATGATGGAATCAGTCTACCAGAAGAACCCGAGAAGCCCATACGAAAGAGAAACCACGTATCAGATATAACAGTCGAAGCATTGGCTCCTATTATGATGGATAATCCTGAAGGAATCATGCTCATTAGAGATGAGTTGGCAGGATGGATTACATCGATGAATCAATACAAAGGTGGAAAAGGAAACGATGTTCAGTTCTTCCTTGAGTGCTGGAGTGGCGGTCAATACAGCGTTGATAGAAAAAATCTGGACATCCCTATTATTATTCCCTATACAGAATATTGTCAGAATAAAAACGATCAAAAATTACATCGACAGTCTTTCGGTGTCTGTCAAATCATGGTTTTATTTATTTAATCCAGAATATTCTAATTATTCTGATGAAACAAAAGAGTGGTTGCAAAAACTAAATCGACTGGGAATGGGTGCATTTCCTCCATTACTTATGGTATGTATGAACAAAGAAAACGAGAGCGAGCTTCTTAAATTACTTAAGGCTTCAGAACATTTTGTTTTTCTTGTATTTCGTATGTCACAAAGGCAATCAAACACAAAGAACAGTCATTTTTATCGATTAGCAAATTCTCTCTGTTTCAATAAAGATAATACGACAATTAAATCAGTTGTCGATAATATTTATGAGCTGACACAAGGAGAGTATGGCGAAGGAGATGATTATGTATATACAGGATGGTTTGATCTGAATAAGTTTAACAGCTATCTTTCCGAACAATACGAAAAGAATGAAGGTTTTTATTCATGGAACGGAATAAGATATTTTTTATATGAATATGAATTATGGCTACAAGATAAAGCTAATGGAAACCAGAAAATAAGCTGGAGTGACTTTAATAAAAGAAATAAAGAAGATACGATTGAACATATCTACCCTCAAACCCCTAAAGATGCTAGCTGGAGAAGAGCCTTTTCTGGATACTCAAAAAAGCAGAAACATTATTTGCTTCACAGCTTATTCGAACTTTACCTATGGCTCCTCATCTTAACTGTGTGGTTGAGCGGTTTGTTAGAAGTATAAAATCTGAGTGCCTAAATCGAATGCTCATCTTTGGAGAGCGACATTTAGATTATCTCGTTCACGAATATATTGAACACTATCATACTGAACGACCTCATCAGGGTCTGGATAATGAGATCATCGAACCTCCTCCCCAAGGAACGGGGGAAATCGTCTGCCGAGAGCGTCTTGGCGGGCTTCTGAAGTATTATGGGAGAGCTGCATAAGATGTAAGATGAACAAGTTTACATTACTGAAAAGCTCCTTTAGAGATATCTTCAATAGGGAGCTAAAAACGAAGATAGAATCGATTCAGATTTGACGTAATTTGTATGATTTCAGCTTGTATTTTGTAAAACTAAATAACTCTATAAAGCTCATTTTGGTTGTTTTGAGAGTCATTTTGATAAGGAGACTTCAAGAGGAAATATAACTGGATATGTTATAATCAGTGACGCCTTCAGATATGAAGTAGCTGAGGAACTGACCAGAGAACTCAATGGAAAATATCGTTTTGTTGCAGATTTAAAGCAAATACTTGGGGTTCTTCCATCATATACATCTTTAGGAATGGGGGCATTGCTTCCACATAGCAAACTTGAGTATAGTGACAATGGGGATGTCTTAGTTGATGGAAAGCTTTGTTCTTCTTTACAGCAGAGATCCGATGTATTGACTAAATATAACGGGATAGCCATTAAAGCTGAAGAGCTTATTGCATTAAAAAAAGATGATGGCAGAGAGTTTGTCAGAAATAAGAATGTCGTTTATATCTATCATAATACTATTGACGCAATGGGAGATTCTGCTTCTACTGAAAGTCAGACTGTAAATGCTGTTCGAAAAGCTATCAACGAATTGTCTGACTTAGTTCGTTATATCATCAATAATCTAAATGGTAGTAAAATATTCATCACAGCAGATCATGGATTTCTATATACAAATACCAAGCCAGGTGAAACTGAGAAGAATAAATTGCAGGTTAAACCCGATCTTGCCGTTATAGGGAATAAATCATGTGGTTTATGACTAAATATGGCTTTTTCAGTATTGTAT
>CAZDWF010000049.1:0-3404 GCA_964508895.1 uncultured Bacteroidales bacterium | reverse complement strand
TATAGGGAATAAATCATGTGGTTTATGACTAAATATGGCTTTTTCAGTATTGTATGTGCTTGGAAAGATAAAACTGATTATACCCCTCATCCAGATCTGATGATGATGCGAGCAAGAAAAAAGGAGCATTTACAAAACCTAAAAAAGAGATTCAGGTTCCTACAAGACTATGAAATAATAGAAACTCAAAACACCGATTATCCCTTTCGTATGATTGTAGATAAGATGGATGCGACCATGCTAGCCTCTGAAATATCAGAAGAAATTGATTATTGTAACTTCAAAGACAAGGTCCACAGTGCTATACCTGATGATACAAGCTATCATAGTTTTCTGATGGAAGTATGGTCAAAAGGCCTTAATATGTAAAATGTATGAAAGGGAGAATTATGGAATTGACGCAGGGAGATATCGTTTATCTATCAAGTATCAATCCGATAGTGATGCCGACATACAAAACAGTAAAAGCATAATCGTCAAATTGCTCAAAAATTTCACCTTACTTGTTTTCATTTTCTTGTCCTTTCAATTAAATTGTTAATATTATTATTCTTTTACATTACATAAAATAGTTCTTCATCTCATCCAAGGTTCATAATAGCCATACCCTCCATACATCTGTCTATCCTCCCATCTGTATGGATTGCCAAAACAATTATTAGTGTCAGAGCTGCTCATAATTGTCCCAAGGATTATCAACAAACAATTAAATGCCTCGACATTTTGCCATTGTTGATAAGTGGGTAGATCTTGGTAGCTTGAACTTCGTGCGTTATTACTTTCCCCGCACCCACTCATCATTAATAGTGAACTGACCAATAGTATATTTATGACAATAGTCTTCATTTTTGTTCTCCTGATGAGTATTGAAGTATTATTTTTAGAACTATTCTTACACTAAAATGTGACCATCAAAATTGGAACACAGTCTCGGTTTTCATGCTCTGAGCGACTTGGGTTGACAGTCAATGCAGGGATGTCACTATCTTCATATATAGACATTAGCTTGTCAGCATAAGATTGAGTCCCAACGATATACATGTCCTGCCGATCCGTGAGGGTAGCCATATCGGTGTCAGGGAAAACTGCCAAAGTCTGGATTTTATCGCTGCTGGAAGAATGATTTTGAATAGATGTCGCCTGATGTCTGGTTGTAGTTGAAGTCTCCTGACATCCACAGAAAGTCAAGATGCTTATTATCGCTGTTAATCCGATCATGACTTTGACATTTGAATTTGTTTGATTCTGTTGGTGTGCTTTTTGGTTCTTCATGGTCTCATCTCCATTTCATTTTAAAGTTTTGTGATTTCAGTTCGTTTTTCACATTGAGTTACGGAGGGTGGGAGATATCCTGCCCAACAATATCAAGAAAAGTTTATAACAGAGACAAAAACGACTTGTAGGTCAGGAGAGAGGGTACAACTATCTTATATTAAGCAAGTTATGAAATGGGATTGTCGATCCTTTTTTCTTTGATTTGAAGATGTAACTTGAAAAAACGGATAAACTAGAGTAGATTATGGCAAAGTCGGAGGTTCAATGTCTCAATACCATGACAAAACTGCTATTGGGGGTAAAGTCGATAGGTTTCACACAACCTGTTGGACAAAAATTGCTGATAGTAAAACTTCTAACGGAGAAAAAGAAAAGCTTATCATCAACGAGCTTTTGTCGATCTACTGGAAGCCTGTCTATTGTTATTTGAGACATAAAGGAAATGACAATGAAACCGCTAAAGATCTGACTCAGGGTTTTTTCTATGAAGTTGTCATTGGGAGAGACCTCATTCAGCAAGCCGATAAATCAAAGGGGAAATTCCGAACATTTCTTTTAACTGCCCTGGATCGATACGCCAGAGATGTCCATCAGAAAGAAACTGCTTTAAAAAGAAAACCTTCAGGGAATCTGTTCAGCCTGGAGTCATTTGATGTTCCTGATGATATCCCTGTTTTAACAGCCGAACAGGGATTTCACTATGCCTGGATCACTGATTTGTTAGATCAGATATTTGTTGAAGTTGAACAGGAATGCCTTGCTGTTCAATTAGATGTTCATTGGAAGGTGTTCTCTGCAAGAATGCTTGATCCGATTATTCACAATAAAAAAGCCTTATCTCTTTCTGAATTATGTAACCAATATGGAATCGAAAGTGAATCTCGTGCATCAAATATGATTATAACCGTTAAAAGGAGGCTTAGGAAGGCTTTAGAACGTAATTTGAAAAAACTTTCCGAATCAGGAAAAGAAATTGAAGAAGAAGTTGATGAATTATTAGAAATTTTCTCAGTTGATTGAGCAGGCTGGTAAAATCGTTCCGTATCGATCAGCGAAGAAATGAAAAATCAGGACATGCTGGAATGAAAATGAAAACAACTGCATTTGGCTTATCTACAGAGAAAATATCGGATCTACTCAAGGTCTGTACAGATTCATCACCAGAGGTCGATATGGAAACAAAACAGGATAAAATTGAATTACTTCAGGATAGACTTTCAGAGACACTGCTAGAAGGGTCTTTAAAGGGAAGCCCTCTTTCAGAAGAACTGATATATTTATGCCGCATCTCAGGTATTGCAGCAGGTGAATCAATAAGAAACTTGTTGTCAAATCCCACGACTGACATCCAATTGATAAATAAGATTAAAGAGCATGGGAAAACTCTCTCGTCAAATACTCAAGCAGAAGCGGACCATGACACAGCTAACGCTATTTATTATGCGTCTATTGCCCACGCACTTATTTATCATCATTCAAAGATCACAAAATTCTCTTATGAAGAACTAGAAAAGTCTTTAGCTGTCTTTACACAAAAAGAATGGCTCTCAAAAGACTTGTTAGAGCTATTTGAAAAAGCAATAAAATACTGTCAAAAGCAGTCAAGCAGTAATAAAGGAGAGCTCTGATGAGCGACATCCCAACAGTTAGTGGACCTGATTTCCCAATGGGCGAAGGCCCCAGGTCCTTACCACTTCTAAAAGGCTACAAGATTGTCAAGCAGCTTGGTGAAGGTGGGATGGGGATCGTTTATCTGGCTGAGCAGACGGAGAGAATTAAACGGCAAGTAGCTCTGAAGATAGTCAAGCCTGGAATGGATTCTCGTACTGTAATAGCTCGCTTTGAAGCGGAACGACAAGCGTTAGCTATGCTTGATCACCCCAATATTGCCCATGTCTATGATGCAGGGACGACTGATAAAGGCAGGCCTTACTTTGTCATGGAATATATCCATGGTATCCCTATCACAGATTATTGTGATCAACAAGAGTTGAGTATTGAAGACAGATTAGTGCTTTTTAAACAGGTATGTGAAGGAATTCAGCATGCCCACCAGAGAGGGATAATTCACAGAGACATCAAACCTTCTAATATTTTAGTTATTGCTGAAGGAGAAAAAGCAATACCTA
>CAZDWF010000048.1:0-24474 GCA_964508895.1 uncultured Bacteroidales bacterium | reverse complement strand
GTGGAAGCTGAAAAAAGAATTTTGAAAAAAGAAATAAGACAAAAGAATTCTGAAATTGTTGCAAATAGTTAACTACAGCGGGTTATTTGTTTTTATTTGCTGTTTGAATGCTTTTTACCAATATAGAAATCAGCTCATTACTTTCAGAAATTTGCTTTTCAATTTCGAATGTATTGTATCTTTCAAATAGTTCTGCTACTATTTCTAATGCCATCTTAGTTTCTCTTAATTCTTTAAGTGAAATACTCAATTTATGTATAAAATCTTTCTTAGATTCAGCACTTTGTGATTCTGCAAAATTCAAAGAAACAGAGATACTTGATCGCGTTATTTGATTAATTAGTATTTTCTTAGTTTCATTTTCTGGCAGCTTTAAACAAGACTTTATCACATTACATGTATAATCTTTCAACCGTTTTTCCATTTCATTTCTGAACATATTAAATACCTCCCTAACCCTTAATAAATAATTAATCAAAATGTTCCCCTAATTTTTAAACAAAATATTATTGAACTTATAAACGTCTACGAAGAGCATCATTTCAGAATTCTTTTGTCTTATTTCTTTTGTCAGAATTCCCTATCTTTACCAAAATTTCACTCGATGAAAATAGCCTCATTAGTTTCCGGTGGTGTTGACAGTTCCGTAACCATTCCTATTCTTAAGAAACAAGGTTACGATCCACATATCTTTTACATCAAGATCGCTATGGAAAATGAGCCAGGATTCACCGATTGTCCTTCGGAAGAAGATATTGAGATCACTAGCTATATTGCAAAAAAATACAACTGCAAGTTTGATATTATAGATCTTAAGCAAGAATACTGGGACAGGGTTGTATCATATACTCTGGAAACGGTTAAAAAGGGATTCACTCCTAACCCTGATATTATGTGCAACCGCTTTATCAAATTCGGCAGTTTCAAGGATAAGCTGGGTGGTGAATTTGATAAAATTTCCACAGGGCATTACGCCAGCACCTTTGAGAAAGATGGTGAAGTATTTCTTTCCTGTGCAAAAGACAAAAATAAAGATCAGACCTATTTCCTGGGAAGGATTACTTATGATCAGCTTTCCAAAGTGATGTTTCCTTTAGGTAAGCTGGAAAAACCTGAAGTCCGCAGGATGGCAGAAAAACTAAACCTCCCCAGTGCTACCCGTCCCGACAGCCAGGGAATATGCTTCCTGGGGAAAATTAATTATGCTGAATTTATAAGGAAATATACAGGAGAGAATCCTGGTGAGATCATTGAACTTGAGACTGGGAAAGTAATTGGAGAACATCATGGACTTTGGTTTCATACCATTGGACAGCGAAAAGGGCTTGGCCTCAGCCAGGGACCCTGGTTTGTAGTAGAAAAAGACATTAAAAACAATGTTGTCTTTGTTTCTAACGGCTACGATCCAATAGCACAATACAAAAAAGAGATTTTAATGGATGATTTCCTTTTTATCAACAAAAAACCAGACAGGAACTACTCTTCTTCTCAAAATATATTCTTTAAGATCAGACACCAGCCTGAGTTCAATGCAGGAAAGCTCATTCAGGATGGAGAGCAATTCAAAATCATTTCTGATGAACCAATCTCAGGTATTGCTCCAGGACAGTTTGGGGTGGTTTATGATACTGAGAAGGAGATTTGTTTGGGCAGTGGTATTATTTGCTAGATACAAGGCACTGGGTGCTGGGCACTTGGTTTGTCTGCAAATTGCTTGTTGAAGTGCTAAAAATTTATTATTATTATAATTCACAATCTTATTAATCAAAAAACAGTATCATGAAAAAGAGCATATTTCTTTCGATGATAATAACTCTTTTATTATCATTAACTTCAGTTAATTCGAATGCTTGCACAAGCTTCATCCTGAAAGCAAAAGATGGTAGCATTATTTATGCCAGAACCCTTGAATGGGGTGCTTTTGATGCAGAGTCAGAGTTTATTCTTTTTCCCCGCAACCTTGAATTTACATCTGATCTGGGCGAAGGTGTGAAAGGAATGAGTTGGAAGAACAAATACGGATTTGTAGCTATAAATGGCATGCATAAACCATTATATCTTGATGGCCTTAATGAAGCAGGATTATCAATCGGAACCTTCTACCTTCCCGGATTTGCTAAATACCAAAGCTCTGAGACAGGGAAAGAATCCTCAACAATTACTAATTTAGATTTAATACCTTTTATTCTAAGTCAGTTTACTACAGTTGTTGAAATTAAAAAGGCACTCCCCGAAATTATAGTGATATATAATACCGCCTTTGAAAAAGAAAGTAAGACACCGACACCACTACATTATGTTGCAACAGACTGTGAAGGAAACTCAATCGTAATTGAATATGTTGAAGGCAAACTCAACATTCATGATAATGAAATAGGAGTTATGACCAATTCTCCGGCATACGATTGGCATATAGAAAACCTTCGTAATTACAATCATCTTACACCTTATGGATCTATACCAGGGTCAAAAACTGTTGATGGGGTAAACTTCTCTCCTTTTGGTGCCGGAGCAGGATTAAATGGTATTCCCGGATCATATACCCCTCCATCACGGTTTATTCGTGCATTCTTTTTCACGCAGACATCTGTTCCTCTGAAAAATGCTGATGAGGCTATTAATCAAGCCAGCCGTATCCTGAATAACTTTGATATCCCTAAAGGCTGCGTCAGAGAAGGAACTCCTGAGGAATATTCACTAGGGTATACTCAATGGAGTGCAATTGTGGATATTAAGAACAGAAAATACTATTGGTGGACAGAGTGGAACCGGCAAATGCGAATGGTTGATCTGAACACTTTAGACTTCGATGGAGATAAAGCAATCTCAATACCTTTGGATAAAGAGCGTGTTCAGAATATTGATAATAGGTCTGGAGAGTTTTCACAATAGAAGCTAATGAGAGATTCCAGATTAAATGATTTCTGATTTGGTGATTTCAGAGTTTAGTAAATCTTTCAATTCGGAATCGTTTAATCTGGAATCTCTCAATTTACATCTTTACCACTTTCTCCGTCTGAAATACCTTTCCATTTTCATCTTTAAACCTGAAAATATACATTCCTGCTTCAAGTTCAAAGAATTGTGATGCATTCCAATTAGTCGTTGAAAAAATCAAGGATCCTGAAGTATTATAAACCTCAACACTCATCCCATTCTTTATATACCCTTTAAAGTATACCTTATCACTAAATGGATTTGGGTAAACATTTATTTTGGCAACTTGCTTGTTTTCAATATCCTCAACTGAAACAAGATCATCAAGATCAAGTTTATACATAGAAACTCCATAAGTACCTATAACCAGTGTACGTGAAGGATTATGGATTTTCATTGCAACAACAGCTACACTAGGCAATCCATCTGATAACATATACCAATTTTGCCCGCTGTTATTAGTGAAAAACACACCAGCATCTGTCCCAATATAAATATATCCAGGATGTTCAGGATCAAGAACAATATCATTTACAGGTAATTCAGGGAGGTTCCCGCTAATACTTTGCCAGGATTGTCCTAAATCTGTCGATTTAAAAACATGAGCTATTTGCTCATCCCATCTAAACCCTGAGATCGTCGCATAAATTGTATTTTCATCAAAAGGGTCAGCTATCACATGTGTTATCCACCTATCTGGAATACCATTGGTAATGTTCTCCCAATTTGATCCTGCATCGGTTGAAATATGGATCAGTCCGTCACCGGTTCCTGCAATCACAATATTGTTATTTACAGGAGAAACCGCTATAGTTGTGACTGTGTGAAAATACTGATTTACACCTTTGGTGATGTCACCACTTACATCATCCCATGACCACCCCCCATTGGTAGATTTCCATATACGATAGGAACCAAAATACAATACATCAGAGTCAACTGGATCCATAGCCAGAGGCGCTGACCAGTTTATTCGGTCATTACTCCAGTTCCACCCAATATAATCCATATTATTTCCACCGTCAGTAGATTTATAAAGATTACCCCACTGGTATTCCGCATACAAGTTGTTTGGATTTGAATAATCTATCAGGCAATACATACCGTCGCCACCCAGTATGGGATACCAATCATCCGTTCCCCCTGCATCTGTTATTAAAGTATTATTATCCTGGGTTCCACCAATAAGTCTTAGAGGATTCTGATAGTCAATATCAATAGCATAGAACTGTGTAAAAGGCAGATTATTGATTTTATTCCAGTTATTTCCGTTATCTGACGAGGAATAAAGTCCACCATCATTACCAAGCAATATCCTGCCATTCACCTCATCAAAGTACATGGCATGATGGTCAACATGAACGCCCCAGCTTGCACCTTCACTCCAGTTGTTACCTCCATTGGTTGTTTTATACATATACACGCCCATTACCCAGACCATATTTTCGTCTGAAGGATGAACTCTAACCTGTCCGAAATACCATCCAAAAGAACTGTTCATTCCGTATAATGTTCCATCATTGGTTTGAGTCCATGAGTCCCCGCCATTCTGGGTTTTATAAACATTCACCTCCTGATATGGCATATCAAAATAAGCATAAAGCACATCAGGATTTGATTTCGCAATGGCCAGTCCCGGTCTTCCTACATCTCCAGAAGGAAGCCCATTGGTTAATTCTGTCCATGTATTACCGCCATCAGTAGTTTTCCAGATACCCGTTCCTTCACCATAAGAATGACGGTATGTAAGTCCTCGAGTACGTTCCCACATTCCTGCATATAATATATCAGGATTGGTAGGATGCTGGACCAGGTCGATAGCTGCCACAGTATCATTCACAAATAAGGTACGTTCCCAGGTATTTCCACCATCCTGGCTTCGATAGATACCACGTTCTTCACTGGGTGTAAATAGGTTTCCGCAGGCAGCAACAAATATCCTGTCTGAATTATTATAATCCACAATAATCCTCCCAATATATGCTGACAATTCCAATCCTGAGTGTTGCCATGTATTTCCAGCATCGGTAGATTTATACATACCATTTCCAAGGAAGCTATAACTTGAGGAATTCGCTTCTCCCGTACCGGCAAAAACAATATTCTCATCGTTTGGATCTATAGCAATATCCCCAATAGAAATTAAATCAATGCCCTCAAACATATAATCCCAGCTACCGCCATTATCAATTGATTTCCAAACGCCACCTGTTGCAGCTCCGAGGTAAATTGTTTCGGGTGAATCGGGATGGCATTCTATATCTGTGATTCGTCCGCCTATATTTGTCGGACCAGCAAACTCCCAATTATAATCCAAAAGTTTTGTTTCATTCTTATAATTCTGAACCTGTCTTACTGCTTCAAGATAGTTTTTCTGATTTATTGAATTGTAAGGATACATCCGCTGTTGAGCCATGTATTCTCCGGGTGCTAACTTTGCCTCTGGCCTAGTATTTTCATATGTATGCTTATCAAATTTAAGGAGTAGGAAACTAGCTGCTAATAATCCGATCAGGGGAATAAAATATCTTTTCATATATAATGCTTATTAGTAACAAAACAATTAATTGTCAATCTTATAATTATAAGACAAAAGTAATTCATATTAGGTTGCCGAATTCAAATAAATTAGCTCAATGTTAAGTTAAAGAAATTGCTTTTCAATTTTAAGCATCATTATTATTAATAACAGTTGAAAAACAATAGCAGTATAATAATGTTTATATTATAACAATTTTTATAAAGCATAACTTAAAACTAAGATCATGAATAAATTAATAAGCAATATCCTGTTATTAGCAACAATGTTATTTGCTATAACTTTCTCTGCAGATGCCTGCACAACTTTCATTCTAAAGGCTAAAGACGGAAGTATAATTTACGGCCGTACTCTTGAATGGGGTGCCTTTGATGCTGAATCTGATATAGTACTTGTGCCACGAAACCTGACATTCACATCAGAACTAAGTGGAGGTAAAGAAGGAATGAACTGGAAGAATAAATACGGTTTTATAGCTGTTAACATGCTCCACAATCCGCTTTACCTTGATGGCATGAACGAAAGCGGATTAAGCATCAGAGTACTTTTTTTCCCGGGATTTGCACAATATCAGCCTTATGAAGAAAGTAGTAAATCTTCCACTTTGAATAATGCAGAGCTTACATCCTATATTCTCGGACAATTTAAATCGGTTGAAGAGATTAAAGAAACCTTACCACAAATTAGGGTAGTCTATAATCTTGATTATGAAAAGACGTTTAATAACACTCCTATTTCATTGCATTATATTGTAACAGACAGCAATGGAAGCAGCATAGTAATAGAATATATAGATGGCAAACTAAACATTTATGATAGCGGGATAGGAGTTATGACTAATTCTCCAACTTACGACTGGCATCTTAGTAATCTAAGAAACTATTCTCAGCTCACCCCATATGGTAAGGCTCCGGGTAAAAGAACTGTAGATGGAATAAACTTTACTCCTTTTGGAGCTGGAGCTGGTTTAACTGGCCTCCCGGGAGATTACACACCACCATCCCGATTTGTTCGTGCTTTCTTCTTTACCAATTCATCCGTTACACTTGAAGATGCAGATGAAGCAATAAACCAGGCTGCCCGTATCCTGAATAATTTTGATATTCCAAAAGGATGTGTTAGGGAAGGCACTCATAACAACTATTCAGTGGATTATACACAATGGAGTGTTATAGGAGATATCAAAAACAGGAAGTATTATTTTTGGACAGAATGGAACCAACAGATGCAAATGGTTGATCTGAATGCTCTGAATTTTGAGGGTGATAAGACTATTTCAATTCCTATGGACCGATCACGAATTCAGAATGTTGAAGATCGCTCCGGTGATTTTTCGATAAAATAAAAGCATTGAACACAATTGACATACAGCATTTTAAATCGCCTTTTGGCACTCTTATTCTTGGATCGTTCGAGAATAGACTTTGCCTGTGTGATTGGTATTATCGAAAAATGCGAAAAGAAATTGATAATCGAATACAAAAAAGGCTGGATGCTGAATACAAAGAAGGAGACTCTCAATTAATTCAGAATGTCATTGAACAACTTTCTGAGTATTTTAAAGAAAGTAGAAAAGACTTTGACATTCCCCTTCTTTTCACCGGAAGTGAATTTCAGGAAGGAGTGTGGGCCGAATTACAAAAAATTCCATATGGAGCAAGAGAAACATACCTGGGTTTATCTAATAGGCTGGGCAATAAAAAAGCAATAAGAGCTGTTGCTTCTGCCAATGGAGCTAATAGCATTGCAATAATAGTACCTTGTCACAGGATTATTGGCAGCAATGGAGATCTTATCGGTTATGCAGGAGGCCTACAGACCAAAAAAAAATTGCTTCAACTAGAAAGAGGTGTAAAAAACTCTGAACAGTTATTACTGTTTGAATAACTATAAATATTGAAGATCAACGATTAATGATCAGAATCTATCTGAAGATTTAAAATAGTTTTGAGACCGTTAATCTTTATTCTTCAATCAATTCACGGGTATAGATCAATACAGCATCATTCTTATTCAATATATCCTGAAGATCTGGTTTTACTATAAGATCAGGTAGCAGCTTATCTCCTTTTTTAAATCCTGAAATTGCAGTCTGGAAAGTGGTCTGAGCAAGATTAAGATTAATCCCGGTATTTGGAAATTTCAATTGTTTGCTGTTATCATTGCAATAAAAAGTAGCACCAGATTTCTCTCCTATCAGAGTTGCGAGATTGTGAAATTGAACTAATGAAAGAAAATGGCCGGTGGTTGATAAACAACCTCCATCCATCAGCACAAATATATTTCCTGTGAAAGCATTTTCTTTTCTTTCTAATGGATCATATAAAGGTTCAAAATCTCCTTTTTCCAGAGGTAATTCAAAATAAGGAAAGTCGGTTTTGATAATATATGTAAGCAATTCAGCAGCATAATATGGATAACCACCCTGATTTCCTCTTACATCAATTATTAGATTTTTAATCTTTTCATCTTTAAGTGTTTTGAAATTGGTTTTTAGAAAGTCAATATAAAGATGAGGATCAGGTGCCCAGAAAGCAAATACTTTCAAAATGGCTATTGATTTGGATTTATCAATTTCTATTTCAACAGGGATTGGCCCGGATGGTATATCCTCAGGATATGCTCTCATCATTGCCTCATCGTATTCCTGCATGTTTATGGCAGGTAATTCAAATGTTAATGTATTTCCATCATGCGTAATAAATTCAACGTCATATATCTCATTATTCCCAATATAAAGAGAATAAACAAAGGGAAAGTTGGAATTAATATCATACAGGCTTGCATCAGGATTTAAAGCATCAGATGGAACAGCCTTCATAAGCTTCTCCTTTATTTCAGAAATAGTCATTCGATTGACAGATGATAGCTGTATTCCTTTTTCAATATCTGGATCTGTATTAAAACTATTTATCACATATGCCTTATCATCAAAAAATTGTATGTCAAGTGGAATCAGATATGCTTGTTGATTCAAAGCATGATTGTAATTGTCTGAAAAACGAATACCGGTATGACTGCAATTAATCTTTGCAATAATTGGCGCAATCAACCTGAAAAATTCATCCTCTGTCATTTCCGAAGTTATTGAAGATAAGGCCTCGGTAAACATTTTATCTAATTCTTCTTTTGAAGTGTATAAATACAATTGAGGATGGGATTTCATTTCCTTCTTCAGGAAATTAAGATCATACTTCAGCTGAGCTACAGTATACTTTTTCCCCAGGATTTCTGATCCTGAAGCTTCAAGTTGTATTTTTTCAAAATCTCCTTTAGAAGGTTTATTTATTTTCTTTAAAGTTGCAGGATGCAATGACCTATCAGGAAACAGGAACATCCCCGATATTTGCTGGTCATTCATTTTCAGCTTACCATGAAAAGTAGTGTTTTTAACTCCTATCAAAAAAGACAGTGAATCAGAATGCAAAATAATTTCACTCAAAGGATCATTCTGTATCTGAATATCCCCCTGGAATAAATATATTCTTCCGTTGATAATTTCATCCCGATCACTAAAAATTAAGATAAGTGTAAAATCCTTACCGGGCATGAATTCTCCTTCCCAGTATCCGACTATTCTATTTATGTCTGTATAAGATTCTTCATCCTGAAATGAAAAATTTGCATTTGAAAAAGCAAATACATGCATTAATATGCTAAAAAAGACAACTGCAATTGTTTTATTCATTGTTATAATATTTATCCTGATGTTTTATATGAAGAAACATTCATGTCATTTATTGTTATTGCAATATTACGAAAAAGAACAAATGAGATCATAGCATATATTAATCCTGGAAATTATTGCACAACATCCTGGAAAAAGTTCAGCAGGAGTTAAATGAAATTAATTCCAAGACCTTGAAAATAACTACTTTTATTATTAGAATTTCTCAGAGGGTATCAGCTGTTTGGGGAATTTAAATAATAATATTACTTGATTACTGGAAATAATACTTATCTTTGCAAAAATTCAGATTTGAGAATTTACGCTTTATTTACTAATCCCTTTCGCAGTATTAGTTCATCACTGCTCTATTTTTAAATCCCATTTTAAATTTATTTAACAATAGGTACCTTATCACATATTGAATTCTTAAGCAAAACCGGCTTGCGATTAATTGAAGGACCGGTATGGTTTAATATATCACATATGAGATCAGTGCTTCTTGTTAAAAACTTATTAATCAATTATTTATTACAATGAACATTTATGTAGGCAACCTTGATTTCAAGGTTAGTGAAAACGATCTGGAAGAATTATTCGAAGAATACGGAGAAGTTAGTTCTTCCAAGATTATTATGGACAAATACAGTGGAAAAAGCAAAGGATTTGGTTTTATCACTATGGATGACCAAAATGAAGCTGAAAAAGCAATTGAAGAACTTAACGGAACCTCCTTCAAAGATAGAGATATGGTGGTTAACGAAGCTAAACCAAAGAAAAAAAGTTTTTACAGATAAAATATTAAAAAAATGGCAAAAGGAAAAGTAAAATGGTACAATGAAACTAAGGGATTTGGTTTCATAGAATCTGAAAATGGTGATGATATTTTTGTTCATCGCACTGGTCTTGCAAATTCTTATGATGAACTTCAACCAGGACAAGAAGTTGATTTTGAGATTAAACAAGGTGAAAGAGGATTAGTCGCAATAAATGTTAAGTAATTCATTTTGGAATCATTTAACATAGGTGACCTACTAATACCCGTTCCAATCATTCAGGGAGGAATGGGTATTGGTATTTCTTTATCTTAAGAAAGAATTTATTTACCAAATAATAATCAATAGTAAAATATATGGGGAGATCGCAAGAATCATTTAATAAAAAAGAAGTCAGAAAAAATAAAGAGAAAAAAAGAAAAGACAAAGCAAGTAAAAGGCTAGCCAAAAAAGAAAATGAAAAATCAGGTGGCCTTGATGACATGATTGCTTATGTAGATGAGCATGGTAGAATATCATCTACCCCACCCGAACCTGTAAAAAAGAAAGATACCACAAAACTGGAAGACATAGAGATAAGCCCGCCTAAAAAAGAATCTATGCAAGAACTTGATCCAATAAGAAAAGGAAAAGTATCTTTTTTTAATGATTCAAAAGGTTACGGATTTATCAGAGATCTTGAAACACAGGAAAGCATATTTGTTCATTCCAGCAACCTTCTTGAAGAGATCTCAGAAGGAGACACAGTAATTTTTGAAATAGAGCAAGGTCCTAAAGGCCCAACAGCTGTGAATGTTAAGATCTTTATAGCTGAGAAGTAATGATATCATAGTAAAATCAAATTTACCCAATCACTTTCTCGAGTTTAATATTTATTATTTTATATTCGTAAATGAATTTTAAATGATAAATGTATTCCAATGGAAAATTTCCTGATGTATAATCCCGTTAAACTGCATTTTGGTAAAGGTGTTGTTGAAGAACTTGGAGAAGCTGCAAATGAACTTGGCAAAAAAGCCATGATTGTTTATGGCAGTGGATCGGTGAAAAGAAATGGTTCATTTGATGACGTGGTCCAGCAGCTTAATAAATATAATATTGATTATATTGAATTTCCAGGAATTAAACCTAATCCCTGGGTTTCTGATGTTGAAGAAGCTATAGAGATTGGAAGAAAAGAGAAAGTGGATTTTATGATAGCTTTGGGTGGAGGTAGCGTTATAGATTCATCAAAAGTTATTGCTCTTACAATTCCTCATAAGTGTAGTGCCTGGAATATTGTTACAGGAAAAAGCACAGCTGACAAAACTATTCCTGTGATTGCAGTTCTTACCCTGGCAGCAACAGGTACAGAAATGAATGCTATTGCTGTAGTTCAAAACAATGTAAGCAAAGAAAAAGTTGGTTTCAGAAATCCAAATATGTTTCCTGTTCATTCATTCCTTGATCCAATGTATACACTTACTGTTAACAGGGAATATACATCATATGGAATTACAGACCTGATTGCACACTGCTTTGAAGCATATTTCGGAGAAGGAGACGCTCCTCTTTCAGATAAATTTATTTATTCAATTATTAAAGAAGCATTCGAATTCAGCCACTCACTTTTAAGTGATCTAGGGAACTATGACCTCAGGGCCCGAATGATGTATGCTGCAACCAATGCCTTAAACAGCATGACCCTATATGGGCGTAAAGGAGGCGATTGGGGCGTTCACAGTGTGGGTCATATTCTTTCTGTTTTGTATGACGTCCCTCATGGTGCATCATTATCAATCGCATATCCAGCATGGATGAGGTTGCAAATTAACAAAATGCCATACAGGATAGGTGAACTTGGAGAAAACCTTTTTGGATTGACAGATCCTGAAGAGACCATTCTTAAAATTGAAAAATTCTTCAAAAGTATAAACAGCCCTATCAGGGTTCCGGAATTGAATATTCCTGATGTGGATTATGACCTTATCCTGGAAACAATGAACAGGAATAAAGTGGGAGGGTTTTTTCACTCATTATCTGAAGATGATAATATGAGGTTGGTTAGTTTAATGAAAGATGAAAAATGAAGCCAGCTATTGTATAAACAGCTGGCTCTCTCCTATTTCTGAATTCTTTTGTCTGAATTCCTATTTCAGAATTCTATATTCTGCATTCCGCGAAGCGGTTATTCATCTTCTTTCTGATTCTCTTCGTATGTCTTCAGAAGTTTATCCTGAATATCCATAGGAACCTGTCCGTATTCTGCAAACTTCATATTATAAGTTGCACGGCCACTGGTTAATGAGCTTAATGCTGTTGAGTATCTTCCCATTTCTGCCAAAGGTACTTTAGCTTTGATAGTTCCACCTTCCATACCCATAATGATAGCTCTTCTTCCTTGCAGGTCAGTCATTACAGCACCCATTTTATCTTCAGGAACTAAAATCTCAATATCATAAATCGGTTCCAGTATCTTTGGGCCTGCTTCTTTAAATGCCATACTAAATGCATTCTTTCCTGCAAGTTTAAAGGAAACCTCATTTGAATCAACCGCATGCATTTTACCATCATAAACACAAACCCTGATATCACGTGCATAAGATCCGGTTAAAGGTCCTCGCTCCAGTCTTTCCATTATACCTTTCAGTATTGCAGGAAGAAAACGTGCATCAATAGAGCCACCAACGATACAGTTATAGAATATGAGTTTACCACCCCATTCCAACTCATGCTCATTTTTCCCTCGAACATTTACTGTTACTTCGCTATCTCCTTTTGAAATACTCAGTGGATTTACAGATGACATGCTGATCATCTGCTTTAGCTTAAAGTTCTTAGGTTCAGGCATCCCTTCTTCAAAAGGTTCAATTACCATATAAACCTGTCCGAACTGTCCGGCACCACCAGACTGCTTTTTATGCAGATAGTTCGCCTGAGAAGCACGAGTTATAGTCTCACGATAAGGGATCTTTGGAGTTACAAACTCAATAGGTATATTCTCAAGATTTTCTATCATCCACTTTGCAATATTCAGGTGAAGTTCACCTTGACCCTGGACAATAAGCTGACGAAGTTCCTTGGAATATCCAGCAATGATCGTTGGATCCATTTTCTTAAGTTCATTCAATGCAACACCAAGTTTTTCGTCATCAGCCTGGTTTTGTGCTTTGATTGCTGTTCTGAATTTTGGATCAGGAAATTCAATTGGATTGATGATATCATCAGAATTCTTAGGACCTGTAAGAGTGTTATTTGTATTTGTGTTCTTTAATTTAATAGTTGCACCGATGTCACCGGCAACAATCTTATTTAGTTTTTCACGATTTTTTCCTGCAAAAGCAAATAACTGGGATATCCTTTCCTTAGTTTGGGTTACAGGGTTCATTACATCTTCACCTTCAGTAACGGTACCTGCGTATATTTTAAAGAAAGTAACCTCTCCAAGATGTGATTCTATTGTTGTTTTAAAGATAAAAGCAGCAAGAGGATCAGATGCTTTACAAGTAAGTTCCTTGTCATTTTCAGTTTTCACGCCAGGAACTTCATCAGGAGAAGGTACATTATTGCAAACAAATTCCATCAAGCGGCTCACACCCATATTCTGTTTTGCATTGATACACATAACAGGGAAAAATCCTCTTGACAATAATCCTATTTTAACCCCTTTCTGAATGTCCTTCTCATTAAGAGTTCCTTCTTCGAAGAATTTTTCCATAAGGCCCTCATCATTAGCAGCAAGATCTTCAATCATAGCTGCATGCATTTCTTCAGCTTTTTCTTTTTCTTCCTCAGGAATATCAAGGATCTCTGTTTTTCCATCACCAGAGAACTTATACATTTTCATTTTAAGAAGGTCTACCACTGAATCAAAACCAAGCCCTGCATTAATTGGATACTGAACGGGAGTAACACTGCCTCCAAAATTCTGTTTAAGTTGGGCTATCGTCTCTTCCCAGTTTGAATTTTCATGTTCAAGGTGGTTTACAGCAAAGACTACAGGAATATTATTTTTATCAGCATGCCTCCAGGTTATTTCCGTTCCAACTTCAACACCATTCTGAGCATTAACTAACATAACAGCTGTATCGGCAACATAAAGAGATGAAATAACCTCACCAATAAAATCATCAAATCCAGGAGTATCTATTATATTGATTTTCTTATTTTGAAATTCAGCGTACATAATTGTTGAAAACACTGAATTCTGACGTTCATGTTCAATTTCACGATAATCTGAAACAGTATTCTTATCATCAATACTACCTCTGCGTTTAATTAATTCTCCTTCAAAAAGCATACTTTCTGACAAGGTAGTTTTTCCTGTTTTCGCACCACCAATTAAAGCAATGTTTCGGATGTCTTTTGTTTCGTAAACCTTCATTTGTTATATATCTTAATTAAAAATTCTTGGAATAGGGCTGCAAAAGTATGAAAATCTGATTAATAATAAAAAAAGAAGTGTAATAATTTGTGTTGGCCGGCAATAATTAGCTGCAATCAGGCACTCATAATTTCTTCTATTGAATTGGTGATATTATTCCATCTGACATCACCCATTCTGGCACCCAGAACTTCAATAATATTTCCTGCCAGTAATGCTGCGATCTTTCCACATTTCTCTAAAGAGTAACCCATCGACAATCCATATAAAAAACCACTGGCATAAAGATCGCCAGCTCCGGTTGTATCTATGCTGTTTGCTTGAACAATCCCAATTTTATGAAACTCTTTGTCTTTCATTATCATGGAACCATTCCTGCCAACTTTCACAATAGCAATCTCACAATTCCTGCTTAGTTCATCAAGGGCCTGCCTTGGCTCTTTTCCAGTAAAAGACTTAGCTTCTTCCTCATTTGCGAATACAATGTTTATCTTGTCATTTAAGATTTCTCTCATGAAATCTAAATGTTCATCTACCACATTATAGCTTGCCATATCAAGCGACACCTTCAATCCCTGGTCTCTGGCTATATCAATTGCTTTGGATATAAGTTTATAATCCTGAACAAGGTAGCCCTCAATATGCATTATGTCATAGCCCTGGAAATGCTCAGAAGAAAGGTCATCAGCAGATAATTCCACAGCAGCCCCAAGATGTGTTGCGAATGTACGTTCAGAATCCTGGCTAACCAGAGCCACAGCTCTTCCGGTTTGAATGCTGCCGGGCATAAGTTTAGGCTGAACATTGCAGGAAATAAGGCTTTGCCTGAATGATTCACCATATTCATCATCTCCTATTTTACCAATAAAAGCAGTTTCAACACCCAGCTTTGCCAATCCATAGATTGTATTAGAAGCAGATCCTCCGGCTGCAAGTGAAGAATGCAGATGCTTACTAGCATTGAGCACTTTTTGTGATGTATCCAGATCAACGAGTTGCATACTTCCTTTGGGTAGTTCCAGATGATCAAGTAAATCATCGTTTTCCAGGGAAGTCATTATATCCACAAGCGCATTGCCAATCCCAATAACTTTTTGCATAGAAACAATTTTTTGCAAATATCTTTAATTTTTCAATCTATTTGTTTTTATTGTTACTTCAATATCATCTCTTAGGTGTTTTTTAACAGCGCATAAACTTGCTGTCTGTGTCATTGCACCTTCATATTTTTCAGGAAAGTCTTCAGGAATATTTATTATCAAATCAATTTTATCTATAATTCTTTTCGCAGGATTAAATTGTTGCTCCTGTGATAAACTGATATTCTCTGTTGAAATATTTCTCTGCTCGCAAAATACCTTTACATATATTCCGGCACAGCTGCCTAAAGAAGCAAGAAACAGGGTAAATGGCTCAGGATACTCCCCATCGCCACCAGATTGTTTCGCCTGATCAGTCATAATAGTAAAGCCATTAACATCAGCAAAAACTTTTTTTGTTTCCTTCAAAGTAAATTTTCATAATCAATAGTATTTAATTTTTGCGCAAAAGTAATGATTTAAAGCTTTTGTCCTTCTTAAGAAGTACACATAAAAAAAGGACCAAAAGTTAAACCATTGGTCCTTAAAAAAAATTGATCGGATAATTAAAGAGTCAGCTTATAACTGAATTCATTTCCTAATTCTATGTCTATCATCGATTCCACCAGTTTTCTGTATTTCTTATATGCACTTTTTGATTGCTTTTCTCCATTGATATACATGTTCTTATGATCAAGTTCAATAACACAATCCTTTTCAAAGTCACCCAATAAACCATCTTTTTGCAGTTCCTTTTTAACAATCCTATCGGTTTTAGAATCAAACTGATGGGTGTTGTAATATCGGGTATCATAATAATCACTGAGATATTGAGCCTGATCACGGTATTCATCAACTTTGACAATATATTCCTGCATGGCCTTTTCGTAATGTGAATCAACATCAATAATTATATCTCGTGGAAGAAACTTTTGCTTATATATGAAATTATAGTTCTTATTAAAATCTTCAGCATCCCATATTATTTCATCTGCTTTAAAAATTGTATCATTAATAAAAATTTCAAAATTTCTAAAAATTGAATCATTAAAGTTCACATAATCAACACTATCACAGATGCTGTCCATTTGCATGGAAATATAATACCCTTTATGAGGTTTTTTTACACTATGGTAATTATAGCTATGTGGTTTGTAGAGAAAGACATTTTTCAGTTCATTGCTGTCGCATTCGGGATGATTTATCATTTCCTGAAGCAGAAAAAGGTTCTCATCCAATTCCGCATTGCGATTATGAAGTTCCAATAGAATTTCATGCTGACTTTCCTTCAATGCTTCCTGGTCTTCAAGTAATGCTACCTGTAATTTTTTGGTAATTAATAGTTCTTTTTCATTTATCTCTTCAATATCCACATGAAGTTCAATGAGTTTTTCTTTCAGAATATCAATTTCAGTATCATTATCTATTTCAAAAAGAACAATCCTGTCAGCAATAAATTCTTCATAATCTTTAAATTCTTCTTCAGGAATTTCATTTCCATCAACTTTAACCTCCTTTATTTTACCATCCACAGAATAGATTTCAACCATTTTCCCATCAATTTGTGTTTTTATGGTCATCTTCTTTTCTTTCTTCTTTGTAGTATCCGGTTGAATTGGATCCTGCCAATCCTGCAAAGTATTTGATATGGATGGCATATTAAAAGAATTCAAAATAGTACTTTCCTTTTCGGGATCAAATGAAATTGCAGCGCTAGCTGATATTGTTGCAATGCTTATAAAAACTATAACTGCTGATATGAATCCTTCGGTGTAATTAGGCATTAATCCAGGTGTTTTCATCATTCTTTGTATTCGGTTAAACAAAACATTCTTTTTATTAGAGAAAGCAGGAGCCAGAATATTTGGACTTAATCTTAATTCCTGAACAGAAGCAAGGGCCTTTGCGTATATAATGGAATCTCCGCAATTTACAACAGCCATATCATCGCATATATTTTCTCTTTCAGCTCCGATATTCGCCGATAACCACCATACTGCAGGATGGTAGAAGAAAATAACCTCAACAATTCTTTGAATGATATTTACAAGATAATCTCTTCTGTAAATATGGGCCAGTTCATGAGAGATAACTGCTTCAACCTGGTCGAGAGGCATTTGGCCAAGCATACCAACAGGAATAATTATTATTGGCTTAAAATAATTTACTACAATGGGTACCTTAATGGAATATGATTCTATAAATTGCACAGATCTTTTTATTCCTATTTTCTTGGATAATTTATCAAATTTTTTCTTCCAGGATGTCGACAATTCAACAGTCCTGTAATACTTCAATCTTTGAGTATATGCAAATCCGCCTAGGAATTTCAACATAAATATTATTATACCCAGAAACCATAAACTAACCAGCAATGGAACATTTCTGGAGAAATAATCACAGAATGAATTCCAGCTTTGCATAAGGGTTGATTCATCAGTTGTATTTAATAAGGCATCTGAAAAAATGATAAAAGCAGGATTAGTTTCCCTAACTTCATTCAGCTGTGTTGATGCAACTGTAACACTATCATTATTCAAATATTTCAGAAAAGTAACTATGGAAGTACCAAAAATTAGCAGTAAACCAATACAATATATTAAATAGTGTAATCGGCTTGATGTTTTCCTCAGAAAGATTATGATTACTCCAATTATCAGGGCAATCAGAGCACCTTGCCATAATGAATGTAAGAGTGTCCATCCAAAAGCATCAATCCAGTTCCCAGATAAAAGTTCCGATAAAGCTGTCATGATTTGTCCTCCAGTTTTTTAATGAGTTCTTTAATCTTCTCGAGCTCTTCCGGGCTTGACTTATGATTTCCCAGAGCCTGCATTACCAGGTTAGAAGCAGATCCACAAAAAGCTGTTTCCAATAAGCGGTCTACCAATTTCCCCTGTATCATTTCCTGAGATATTGCAGGTCTGTATATATGAGTTCGCCCTTCACTTACTCTGGAAAGTATCCCCTTCTCATTCATGATCTGCATGATCTTAAGCGTAGTGGTATATCCCACCTCTTTTTTCTGATTTAGCTGATCATTAACAAACCTGACAGTACTGGGGCCGTTCTTCCATAAAACAGTTAGCACTTTCAACTCAGATTCAGTAGGTTTATGCAAATTTGTATTCATAATTTTTCATTAAGGAATCGATCTACGAATTATTTCGTAACAAATATATACGAATAAATTCGTAGATGCAAATATTTAGTACGAAATTTTTCGTAAAAAATGTTAAAATAGAAATAGTGAAAGGTGAAAGATAAAAAATGAAAGATGAATAATTAATAATTTAATAATACACTTTCGATTATCCGTTATCTATTGAATATCAATTATTGCGAAGAAGAATTAAATTTTTAATAAAAAAATGGGGGACATTTTGGGACAAAATAGATTTATAATTGAGATGTATAATAAAATAAATATATCAGAGGAGTATTTTACAATTCCATTCATGTTTATTAATGGAAACAACAAATTATTGTCCTTTTACATGGACATTAATGAACATTAAAACTACTATTAACTTAAAATCATATTTCTTAATGGGATATTTGAAAATATGGATTCATCTGGTTTGGACTACAAAAAATCGAAAACCATCTCTTACTAAAGAAATTCGACAAGAAGTGTTTCATCATATTAGAGAAAATGCTAAGGTGAAAAATATTTACATAGATTTCATAAATGGGTATACCGAGCATGTACATTGTCTTATATCATTGGGTAGTGGACAAAATTTTAACAAATACAAATTTGAAATCTTGAGCTAAAGCCCAGTATGATTTTGCTCCTATAATCCCCGGACTAAAGTCCGGAGCAATTCATCAGATCGCTTAAATTTGTGTAGATTTTTTTATCGATCTTATATCAACTATTAGCTCAATCTATAGTATAAACCAGGTTGAAAAAGTATCAATTACCTCGTGCTTTGTCACGAGGACTTAAGAAGATTCTATATCGGGCTTTAGCCCCAAATATTAAATCAAACCTAAATCTAAATTGAAATGTTTTCATATATTTACAATTATCAACATCTAAATCAAATAGTAAATGAGCGGATTTTCACGCTTTTTCAAAAAGTACGAATGGTATATTGTTTCCAGTGCAGTTATAATCAGCTGGTTACTTGGATTTATTGGATTCGTACAATATTTTCATTTGCATGAAACACAAGTCAGCATTGCTGACACTATTTACATAACTATACAACTATATACTCTTGAATCAGGATTTGTGGATCCCCCTATGCCTCTTATTCTGGATATTGCCCGTTTTATGGCACCCTTCTCATTAGCGATGGCTGCAATAATGACCATTCTGTGGTTTGCCAGAAATCAGTTTAAGATTTATAGACTAAGTCATATTAAAAAGCATATAGTACTTTTCGGAACAGATCTTACAGGAAGTTATCTTATCAGGAATATAATTAATAGTGGGAAGAAAGTTGTCGTTATAGGAAATCGAAAAGATCTCTCTGAAGAAGACTTACAAAACGAGAATATATTCTTTATTGAAGGTAAAGCTGATGATATTGAATTACACAAAAAAGCCAGAATAGAATTTTCAGAAAAAACTTTTTATGCAGCTCAGGATAACAATATAAATATTTCTGCTGCTTTACTTTCAGCACAATATATTGAGAATTGTATATCAAAGACACAAGTTAACGGATACACTCATATTTCTTCACTTAGCACTATTGAAAAACTTCAAAACCTTGATTATTTTCAAAAATCGATTATCGACAGGAATAAAGCATCCAGGCTCGACATTCAATTCTTCAATATCTATGAAAGAGCTGCAAGGATAATTATGAGAGACTATTCTCCCGATTCTTATTTTGATTTGCACTCTCCTGATTCTGAAGCTGCTAATATATTCATAGCTGGCTTAAGCCATCTTGGTAAGTCCTTAATATTACAGCTTGCCAGGATGTGTCATTTCGGTAACCTGAAAAAGGTCAGGGTGATTGTATGGGATAAAGATGTGAATATTTTAAAAGAATTTTTATCAGAATATCCTGAGCTTGATAAAATCCTGGAAATAAAATATATCTCTGACATTTCAGCTGATCATAATGGATTACTAATTGATAAAGTTCAGGAATTACCCAAAATGATCTATTTATGCTCAGATGACAACACAGTTTCCCTTAACATACTTTCCTCTCTGGAAACTTATTATATTTCAATGAAATGCAATGTAGTGATCTGTCACCAGCAGGAAAGTGATTTCCTGAACAATTATAAAGGAAAGAATATTTTCCATTTTAACTTAAAGGAAGAAACACTCACATTAGATTCTATTGCAAAGTCAGAAATCGACCTGTTAGCCAGGGTCATTCACAACGATTACCTTAACGAGGAAAGGAAGAAAAAAACTCATGATCCTCAAATGGCATCTCATCAGGAATGGGAAAACCTCAACGAACCTGACCGCAATCAAAACAGAAATCAGGCAGATCATATATGGATTAAGTTAAGAGCTATTGATCCAGAATACAAAACAGGAAGTAATAATGCCCCGGATTTTAAAAATCTCGAAAACACTGAAACTATCGAAAAGTTATCAGAAATGGAACATTTACGCTGGATGGCACATAAACAACTTAATGGATTTAAATTTGGGAAAGTAAGGGATAATGATAAAAAACTTCATCCGAATATCATTCCATATGAAGAACTAATTGAGGAAGACAAACAAAAGGACAGGGATACCATAGTTAATATACCTGTTTTGTATCAGTCGCTACAAAAAACTTAAGTGCATAATATTGTGAATGTTGCGCATTCATTAAGCTCACCCATTATGGTACTTTTCACGGGAATTTGTCCGACAAGCGTTTACGTATCATCAATAATAACAAAGAACAATTCACACAATCACTGATGATGAACCTTTTCATTAAACTTAAAATCCCCGAAGATGTATCTGGTATTTTCAGTATTGAATGACTTCATATACCTTTAAACTAACATACTCGAAATATGGATTATCGTTTGATTTAACAATGCCAACATATTCAATAAATTAATTAGCCAAATAAAGAAAAAGCAAAGGATGAATTACAATTTACACTTCACTAAATTTCGGAAGTAGTAATACAATAATGTAAAATCTGTATTTTTACATAACATTATTAATAAAATTTCAAGACTATGATGGCAGTATTATCTGTGATTATGATACTTATCTTTTCAATCATGATCACAAAAATAGCAACAGCAATGATTGCACACACTGGTTTGTCGACACATATGGCATCCTTTCAGGCACGATCCGCCTTTTGTGGTGTTGGGTTTACCACAGAAGAATCTGAAAAGATCACCCGGAATCCCATACGCAGAAAAATAATTTTCAACCTGATGCTTATGGGAAATGCCGGTATAGTAACTGTGATTGCATCGGTATTATTAACCTTTGTCAATCAGAATGAAAAAGCATTAGCCTGGTATTATAATGTGGCTATTATTGGTGGAGGAGTGATATTATTGTGGATACTGGCATCAGATCACAGAATTGATTCATGGCTTACAAAAGTCATAAACAGGATGCTGGGGAAATATTCAAAGATTTACAAGAAAGATTTTACTTCATTATATAAATTCAGCGATGATTTCCATATTGCAGAAATGGAAGTACAGCAAGGAAGCTGGCTTGCAGAAAAAGTGCTTGGTGAAACAGGGTTGCGATCTGAAGGAATTTCAATCCTGGGAATAGAAAGGGTTGACTCAACTTATCTAGGAGTGCCGTCTGCTGAAACTGTTATACACGCAAAAGATATTGCTATTTTATACGGTCAAGAGGAAGCAATCAAAAAACTCGATCAAAGAAAAGCAAATAAAGCTGGTGATGAAGCACATGAAAGAGCAGTGAAGCTGCATCTGAAAGAAGAAAAAAATGCTTGAAAAAAGGAATTGATTCCATGCCTTCCGGCAGGGAGGCGACAATCAACCAAGAGCCCAGCACCTGTCAATTAATTCTGGTCTCCTTCAACCTTCGGATACACTTTCTCAAACCATACCGCCATCTCCCCTGCTCCCCGATGTGCCCATGAATAATATGGAATTGCAACAAAATCAACCTCCTCAATTTCACCATTATTCAGGGTTTTTGCTTTTCCCATTAATTTCACTATCCCACCCAGCAATTCATCATCCATAAACACTTCCAATCCTGATACATCTTCCAGTCCCGCATCCAGAACCGAATATCCCGGATTATCAATCCATTCCGCTGCATAAACTATAGGCCCTCTTTGGATTGCAATTTTTCCACTGTCTGCTGCTATATTCTCAGAAGCAATAACTTCCATAGTTTCAAACGGGAATTGTATATAGATCTCATCTCCTTTTTTCCATCTTCTTTTAAGGGACACATAAGCATTCTTAATTCTGTAATCGGATATGTTTACATTATTTACATGAACCTTAAGGTCATCTTTCAGCTTATATGAAAAAGTATATAAATCTGATGGAACAGGCTTTCCCTGTGCCCATCCAGGGATACGTATATTAATTTCAAAGAATTCAGGCTCTTCAGGATTGACAATTATCTGAGTATTTCCTCCCCAGGGCATATCGCTCAATTGTGTTAGCTTAACGATATTATCGTCTATAGCAATCTCAGCTTCACTTGCTATGTATAGGTTCACATAAATTGTTTCATCAGTTTGCGCATAAACATATCCAGGAACCGATGGGATGAACCGACAAATATTTGAAGGACAGCAGGCGCAGGCAAACCACTCACTCCTCTCATGTTGTCCGTGCGATTCAAGTGGGTTGGGATAAAAAAACTTATCACCTTCTAGAGAAATCCCTGATAAAACATTATTATATAGTGTTTTTTCCAGGATATCATAGTACTTGCCATCCCCCGTTAAAAGAAACATGCGGTAATTCCATAGAATATTTGCGATACCGGCACAGGTTTCGCAATAAGCAGTTTCATTGGGAAGATCATAATCAGATCCGAAACCTTCATGTCCGCCTTCGGCTCCGATACCACCGCTTATATAAGTCTTGGTATTTACCACATCCTTCCATATAGTGTCAATAGCGTCTATATAGGCCTGATCTTGTGTAAGTGCTGCCACATCGGCCATTCCTGCATACATATACATTGCTCTTACTGCATGGCCCACAGCTTCAGTTTGTTCTGTTACCGGCTTATGTGCCTGGCAATAGAAGGAGCCGTCTTTCCTTGTATCCAGGAAGAATTTAGCCAGGTCAAGATACCTTTTGTCGCTTGTTGTTCTGAATAATTTTACAAGCCCCATTTCTATTTCCTGATGGCCGGGAAAATGTTCAATCTTTCCTTCTCCAAAATCCTCATATACTCTATCAGCAGATTTTAATGCTATATCCAGGAAGTTCCTTTTTCCTGTAGCATTATAATGAGCTACTGCCGCTTCATACATATGTCCTATATTATAAAGTTCATGACTGTGGTGATGCGTTTTCTCCCAGCGGGATCTTCCAGCCCATCCTGTATCAGCTTTTTCTCCCAGGATGGTGCGATAGGTGTACAGATATCCATCATCTTCCTGTGCAGCAGCCACCCAAGAAATTAATGTGTCCATAAATGCGTCCAGTTCAGGATCGTAGAATTCCTGAAGAGAATAAGCCGCTCCTTCCATGATCTTAAATACATCTGAATCATCGAAGGGATAGCGTGAGCTGAAAGTTCCTTCTTCCAGTGCTCCAGCTATACGGAAATTCTTCAACCTCCCTGTTTCCTCACTTTGCTCAAAAGCATAGGGAATAGTTATTTTGTTATTGGTCACAAGGCGGGGAAGCCAAAAATTATCATTTAAAGTTACCTGCGTGAATGGTACCGGTGTGATCGGATAATCGGTTACTTTAGATGATCTGTTGCAGGAAATTAGTATTGCTGATAATACAAGTATATAAATTAGTTTCTTCATGGTATAAATATAGTGATTCATAGTCATTGATTGTGATTTTTAGTGATTTATTGTTTTCTAAGTGCCCATTATGTTAATAGTAATCTCATCACTTAATAATAATCAATAATTATTAATTAATAATTCATATGAGTTTACTATCTTTCGGGCCCAAACAAATTTTTATGAAAAATCAAT